>CAMCCW010000058.1 GCA_945873395.1 uncultured Lactobacillus sp.
GGCAGCATCTCCACAAACTGATCTTAACTAACTATCGATAACAAAAGGGCGATCACCGCAATGATGATCGCCCTTTATCGCTACTATTTATCGTACTTATCAAGGTGGAACTTCTGGATTGCGTAGACTAGCTCATTAGCGTAATTTGGATCAGTCGCGTACCCATTTTTTTGAAGCTCATAGGCGGCCTGCTGATAGTTCTTCGCTGTCTGAACTCCGCGGAAACGGCGGTGGTTATCAGCGGTGCCGCGAACGATCAGATAGGTGTGGGACTTGATCGAGTCGTTCCAGCTATCGTAAACCTGGAAATACTGCTTGACTTCCTTATTCTTACCATTAATGTTTTCAGTTGTATACATTCGCACCCGGTTGTGCTTAGAGTTGGCCTTGATACCAAAGAGGTTGTTGTACTTATAAGCCAGCTTGCTGCGACCCCAATTAGACTCAGTCCCCGCCTGAGCAATGGTGATGCTGGCCGGAATATGGTATTTCCGTTGCTCGCGCTGAGCGGCCGGGGCAACCTGCTTGATAAACTGGTTGACAGTAATCTTGGCCGAGTGGGTCTCACGGTGGTGCGGAGCTGGCCGGTCGTTAAACTCAAAAGCCCCCAGCGTGATCGTTACAACCAAAACAATTCCAATTACTGCCGCAATAATTACTGATAGGCGTTTTTTCATTAAGCTCGCCTCCATTCATTCGATTCCCTCATTATAATTATTTTCCACCAAAAAAGCGAAACTTTCGGGACATCTTCATGAAAGTTTCGCTTTTTAATTATGATTGGCCGGAAATCCCGTGACTTTAGTCATGGGATGGATAGGCCCCCCTTAATCTTCATGATGGCCTTTCTTTCAGCTCATTATATTTGCGATCCTTGATATAATGTAGGTATATCAAGGAAAGAGGTGAAATTAAATGAAGTCGATGGCAAAGCTGCAATATCACTATGGTCTCAAGATGCGTTGTTATCCCAGTGACCGACAGAAGCAGTTGATTAAGGTTAACAGTGATGCCAGTCGTTTTGTCTACAACGAAATGGTTGCGATTGGTAAAGAACTGATGCAACTGAGAAGAGTTAAACTGCCAATTGATACGGTCCAGGATCGCATTCAACAGCTAACCTTGCGCCAAAATGCTAAACAAATGTCTAACCATTACCAATTTTTAGAAGATCGACGAATTGATAGTTTGACCAAGGCGAATGCTATTCAGAACTACCGGAAGGCCTGGAATGCCTTTCGAAAAGTACACACTGCCGGTGTTCCTAAATTTCATCGGAAGAGCTATCGCTGGCACTATCAGACTAATTGCCAGTATCCAGGGCAAAAAGACGCTTTATTGACTAACGGTACCATCTGCTTTTTAGACCATCATCACGTCAAGGTACCGAAAATTGGTCGATTAAGAGTAGCCGGTTCGCAAACTAGGCTCTTGAATCGTGATGCCAAAATTAGAATTGGAACGGTAACACTGATTAAAGATGCAGCTGATCGATTCTTCGTTTCCATGCAGTTAGCGTCAGATACACCTTTTGTACAACCTTCAACGACTACTCATGGACAAATCGGGATTGACCTTAATACCGATAATTTCCTAACCGATAGCCTGGGACATGTTATTCCTAATCCACGCTATTACCGTACTATCAAGGATAAGCTAGCTAAGAAACAGCGGATATTATCTCGACGCCAACGACGTGCTAAGCAAGAACATCGTCCTTTACGAGATAGTAAAAATTATCAAAAACAACGTTTACTAGTCGCTAAACTCCACGCCAAGGTAATGGATCAACGACATAATTTCCTCCAACAACTCTCTACTGCATTAATCAAGAACCACGATTTAGTAGTAGCTGAGGAACTGCGGAGTAAGAATATGCTCAAAAATCATGCTTTGGCGCTGAGTATCTCCGACGTTGGGTGGCGGGCATTTCTTGGCATGTTAGCTTACAAGGCTGACTTATATGGTCGTCAGTTTGTGACTGTCAATCCCCAAAATACCACACAGACTTGCCATGATTGTGGCTTTGTCATGGGAACTAGTGATACTAAGAAACTGACATTGGCTGATCGTGAATGGACGTGTCCAAACTGTGACATTCACCACATTCGAGATTGGAACGCGGCGAAAAATATCCTTGATAAAGGACTTACCAAATTAGCGTAATTGTAATTGTCCCTATGGCAACCTGGGGACATAAAAGACATTGGTAATTAGATGACCGCTACTTGATTACAACTTTGGTTGGTCAAGCAAGTTATCTATATCTATGTAAATTGTGGTCTGGGATTCACTAAGAGTTCCAGCTCACAAGCCACTGACTTTAGTCGGTGGTGGTTGACTCGATAATTATTCTTTCTTCAGCAGGTCCTTCTTCAACTCGTTGAAGTGTTTGGCATCCAAAACCTTGAGCTTAGGGAAGCTCTTAACTAACCGCCGCTCGTTCCAGTTCAGCCGGCGAAGACGCAACTCCGTACGCCGCTTCACCAGGTCGGTGTGCCAGTTGTCCAACCGTTTTGCCAGAGCGGGACGCTCCTCCGGCAGGGCATTGGCCAGGCGCTGTTTGAGTTTCTCCTGGTAGGCCACGGCCCGTTGTTCCCACTGCTGGGTGGTGGTGTGGAAGTGCCGGACACTGAAGATCGTCAGAACGGTATCAGTCCCCATCACCAGGACAACCAAGAGGGCCAGCATCCCATGTGTGTGGGCCTCTTCCCAGTTAATCACCCGTTGGATGAAGGGTTGGATGAACCGGACCAGGAGGACCACTCCGATTCCCCAGAAGAACGAGATCTGCGGAGCAACCCGTCCCTGGAGATTACCCCAGAGGTGGGAGTAGTCCCAAAGTTTCATGTGAAACACCTTTTCCAAAAAAAGGCTCGCTACATATTCAAAGACTGTGGCGACGACGACTCCGACCAGAAATAAGAGGATCAGGCTGTGCTGAACCCGGTAAGTCGTAATTAAGATCGTGGTCACCGCAAACCCATACACCGGGCAGTAGGGCCCAAACAAGAATCCCCGGTAGGCAAAGTGATGATCCTTGATGGAACAATAGAATGTTTCCCATAACCAGCCCACAACCGAATAGGTAAAGAACAGGACAATGATTTCCGAAATAGTAAAGGGCATAGTGACCTCCCCATTATGACTTCAGGCTCAGCTTTTCAACGTTAAGAATCTTATCCAGCCAACCAGTGTAGAAACTCTCCTCGTGGCTGACCAAAATCAGGTTCCCCGGGAACTCCTGAAGGGCCTTCTTCAAGCCATCCTTGGTCTCATCGTCCAGGTGGTTGGTCGGTTCGTCCATGATTAGGAAGTTACATGGAGTCAGCTCAAGAATCGCTAACTTAACCTTCGTCTGCTCACCCCCGGAAAGTAGGTGAAGAGGCTTCATTGTGTTAGCGGCATTGATCCCCGCCCGAGCCAGCTTTGTCCGGATCGTCCGTGGCTGCATGGTCGGGAACATGTTCTGAATAGTCTGCAGTGGTGTCAGTGACGGGTCATCCCAAACAAGATCCTGGTCAAAGTAGTTGATCTTAGCAGATGGTGAGAAGGTCGCCGTTCCTGACAAAGCCGGAATTTTCTTCAGGATTGACTTAATCAGGGTAGACTTACCAACCCCGTTGAACCCGGTGAAGAGGAGCTTCTCGCCCATCGTCATCGAGAAGGTCACTGGTGCCAGTAACGGTCGGCCATAACCCACGGACAGGTTCTCGACCCGCAGCGCGTTGGCAGAACCAGTATTTTCATACGGGAAGTGGAAGGTCGCCTTCAGGTTATCAGCTGGCGGATCAATTTTCTTCATCCGAGCCAGCATCTTCTCCCGGGACTTAGCCATGGTAG
Organism: uncultured Lactobacillus sp.; assembly: GCA_945873395.1. Classification (GTDB taxonomy): domain Bacteria; phylum Bacillota; class Bacilli; order Lactobacillales; family Lactobacillaceae; genus Limosilactobacillus. Next base: position 3,844 of record CAMCCW010000058.1, read on the forward strand.
ACTTGGACCCTGCCTTGTTCTTCCGAATAAAGCGTTCCGCCTTCTCGATCACGACCTGTTGCTTTTCGTACTCCCGTTCTTGGGCTTCCTTACGCTCTTCCTTCTGGCGCATCGCCTGCTGGAAGCTTCCCCGGTACTTGGTGATCTTACCAAAGGAAACGTCACAGATAGTGTTCGTAACCTTCTCCAGGAAGTCGTAATCGTGGGAGATGATCATTGCTGCGCCATCGAAGTCGTTGAGATAGTCAGTCAGCCACTCGATGTGGGCGGTATCGAGGTAGTTCGTCGGTTCGTCGAGCAGGATAACATCTGGATTCTCCAAGAGCATCTTAGCCAGGATAATCTTTGAACGTTGGCCCCCACTCATCTCGGAGACGACATGATCCTTACCAATATCAGTCAAACCCAGACCATTCATCACCTGCTCGATCCGCGTTTCGATTTCGTAAAAGTTATTGGCGTCGAGTTTTTCTTGGATCCGGCCCGCCTTGGTCAGGAGGTTGTCATCCATCTTATCGGCATACTCGGCGTAATACTTGTTCATCTGATCGTTTAATTGGTAGAGTTCCCGAAAGGCCGTGTGCAGAAACTCAATCAAGGTCATCCCCGCCGGAATGTCAACGTATTGGTCAAGGTAGCCGATCTTAACCCCCTTCTGCCATTTAACACTACCATCAACCGGCAGGACTTTACCGATCAGGATCTTAATCAGGGTACTCTTACCGGCCCCGTTTTGACCGACAATTCCCATGTGTTCGTGTTTTTCCAATTGAAAGCTGGCGTCTTCGTAAAGCTTCTTATCAGCATAGCTCATCGTCAGGCCTTCAACATCTAACACTGCCATTATTTTCACCTCATCTTATGAATAAACTGTGGTCAATAGTATCACAAAGCGCACCATTCCAGCAATCCTCACCCTTTGTTACAATCCGCTGACAAATTTAGTCGTTGTTCTTTCGGAATCTCTTCATATTAAATTCATATTAGCCCCATATAGTTAAGATTGTACTAAAGTTGTACAAAGTATTTTAGGAGTGAATTATTATCAAAAAAGCAATTGTCTCAAAGACGTTAATCGCAACCCTAGGTGCTGCCGGTGCCCTGGCTGTCGCTACAGGGGCCAATGCCGATACCCAGGTTCAAGTTCAATCCGGTGACACTGTCTGGGGCCTTGCTCAGCAGTACAATTCAACTGTTGATGCTATCGCCCAGCGGAACCAGCTGGCCAATCCCAACCTTATCCAGATTGGCCAACAGCTGATCATTCCTGACTCCGCTACCAGCAGCGTTAGTCAGACTGCCGGTAACGGTGATACGAGCAGTGCCACGGCCGCTAACGTTACCAGTACAGCTGCCAGTGCTTCAACCAATCTGAACAGCACGGCAACCAGTGTCGCCAACAATTCAGCAACCCCATTGAGTGCCAACACGGTTAGCCTAACTGGCACTCTTGGCTCTGATACGACCAGTCAAACGAGCAACCGCTCTGATGCCTTAGCTACCGGCCTCGACCAGGTTACAACCTTAAGCAGCACACCAGCCAGCCAGGCAACTGCTACGACCAGCGCAACCAATGCTGCTGCAACCCAAACCAGCTATGAGGCCAATTCCGCCGCTGCTCTTCAGTCCATGAGCAATTACACCATTTCTTACGGAACGGTCGAAGAGACGGCTGCAAGCTACAATAATGGTGCCAGCCAAACTGCTCAACCTGCTCAAACGGGTGCTACTGATACCACCAATCAGGCTAATGAAGCAACGGGAGCCAACACTTCTGGTGCCGTAGCCACTGCCCGGTCCATGATTGGGGTCCCTTATGTCTGGGGTGGTAACACGCCAAGTGGTTTTGACTGCTCCGGTCTGGTTCAGTACTCCTACAACTTAGGACCGAACTACCGGACCACCTACCAACAAACCAACCTGGGTCAGCACAAGTACGATGTTGAAAACGCCCAAAGCGGAGACCTCTACTTCTGGGGAACGGAAAGCGCACCGTACCACGTGGCTATCGCGGAAGGTAACGGTAATTACATCCAGGCCCCAACCCCTGGTCAGAACGTTCAGGAAGGTAATATCCAATACTACCGGCCAAACTTCTACATCAGCATGAACCAGTAAAAATTAGAAATTTTTAATAAAATCATTGACAGTCTCCCGGTCCTTAGTTATACTAGGTGCAACAAATAACAAGGGAGCAAGTACAATGAACCAATCTCAACTTCACAACGTTAATACTCGTTGGCAAAGCCGGTAATTCGGGTTGTTTCGGCATCGATGCAACCTGAGAGCAGATTGCATCTGTGCCGGCTGAAGTTAGAATGGCATTCAGTCCGCATGGATCCACATGCGGACTTTTTATTTGGCTGACCAAAGCGAGAGTCCTAATGTGGGCCCTCGCTTTTTTGTTTAGAAAGGTGTGAAAACTTTAAGATGAAAAGAATGTATACCCTCATTGCTATTATTTTCGTTTTTCTCGGGGTCGCCTTCTTCACCGAAAATAACCAATTCGGTAGACAACGAATCCCCAAGGTGGGTGTTCTGACGCTGATGCACCATCCTGCGCTCGACCAGATCTACAAGGGCTACGTCGATGAGCTGGCCCGCGAAGGTTACCATAACGGCAAGAACATCAAGATCGAATACCAAAATGCCAACGGTGACCAGAGTAATCTTAAGACCATGGCCGCTAAATTGGTGGATGACCACGCCAACGTAATCTTTGGGATCACAACCCCGGCTGCCCAGGCGGTTGCCAACTCGACTAGCCGGACGCCAATTGTCCTCGGAGCGGTAACGGATCCTAAGGGGGCTGGCCTCGTCAAGAATAACCAGCACCCCGGCGGCAACATCACCGGGGTCTCCGATCAAGCGCCGATCAATGAACAGCTCCGCCTGATCAAAGAGTTCATGCCCCGGCTTCGGACCCTCGGGGTGATCTACACCTCCAGCGATTCCTCAGCGGTCGCCGGTTATCATCAGATCACGCGGGAATGCAAGAAGATGGGAATCAACCTCAAAGCCTACTCGATTGCCAACAGTAACGACCTCAACCAAGTTTCCGAGCAGATGCTCAGCCAGGTCGACGCAGTGATTGTCCCAACTGATAACACGATTGCCGGAGCCATGCAGACGCTGGTCAAGAATGCCAACGCCGCCAACAAGCCGGTCTTCCCGGCAGCCGGAACCATGGTCAAGCAAGGCGGAGTTGCTACCTACAGTGTCAACCAGTATGACCTGGGTGTCCGCGGTGCTAAGATGACCGTTGCTATCCTGAAGGGAAAGAAGCCCGGCAACATGCCAATCGAGTTTGTCCGGCACGGTCAACCGATCCTCAACCTCAAGCAGGCCCGTAAGCTTGGTCTCAACGTTCCTAAACACTTTGAACATGAAGCTAAAACCGAAGGAGTGATCTACAAATGAATCTCGTCGTTTCCGCAATCGGTCAGGGGCTCTTATGGGCACTCCTAGGCCTGGGGCTCTACCTGACTTTCCGTATTCTTGATTTCTGCGATATGACTGTTGAAGGAACTTTCCCCCTCGGTGCCGCCACCGCGGTGACCGCCATCACTAACGGGGTAAGCCCCCTACTTGCTACCCTCCTCGCTGTGGTCGCCGGGATGATTGCCGGCTTGATCACCGGGCTGCTTTACACCAAGGGTAAGATTCCGAGTCTATTGGCCGGGATCCTGACTATGACCGCCATCTACTCTGTTAACCTGCGGATCATGGGTAAGTCCAACATTTCGCTACTGGGACAGCCAACCCTCTTCAATGGCGCCCTCCGCGACCTTCCCCAGTACTTTGACAGTGTGACCCTTGGCTTCATCGTCGTTGTGATTATCACTATTCTGATGGTCCTTTTCCTGGACACCGACTACGGCCAGGCTTTCATCGCCACTGGTGACAATCCCACAATGGCCAAATCATTAGGGATCCACACCGACAAGATGGTGATCGTCGGTTTGATGATCTCTAACGGAATGGTTGGTCTCTGTGGAGCTTTGATTGCCCAGAACAACGGTTATGCCGACATCAACATGGGAATTGGGACCATCGTTATTGCCCTGGCATCGATCATTATCGGTGAAGTGGCCTTCGGGGAACTGACCCTGAACCAGCGGCTGGTTGCCGTGACCCTTGGTAGTATCATCTACCGGATCATCCTGCTGGCAGTCCTCCAACTCGGCTTCTCCGCAAACGACCTCAACCTGATCTCATCCATTGTCCTCGCTATCTGCATGATGATTCCGCAGTTTGAACAGCGGCTCAATATCAAGAAACCAATTTTGAAGGGAGTCCGGCCACATGAATAAACCAATCTTGGAACTGAAGAACGTACAAACCCTGGTAAATAAGGGCACCGCCAACGAGACGATGATTCTAAAGGGAATCAACCTGCAAATCAATCCCGGTGACTTCATCACGATCGTCGGGACGAACGGGGCTGGGAAGTCCACTCTCTTCAACGTTATCGGGGGAAACCTGCGCGCCGATAACGGCCAGATCCTCCACAACGGCAAGGATATCACCCGGACCAGCGAAGAGGATCGGACATCCTTCCTCGCCCGGGTCTTCCAGGATCCCAAGCTAGGAACAGCTCCCCGGATGACCGTTGCCGAGAACATGCTCCTGGCTACGAAACGTGGTGAACACCGGCACTTAGTTCTCCGTAAGCTCAAGCAGAACATGGACCGCTTTACTAAACTGGCCGCTACCATGAACAACGGTCTGGAAAACCGGATGACTACGGCAACGGGAGCCCTCTCCGGTGGGCAGCGGCAGGCGTTGAGTTTCCTGATAGCAACTCTGAAGCGTCCAGACATCCTGCTCTTGGATGAACACACCGCGGCCCTTGACCCTCACACCAGTCTGAACCTCCTCCATGCCACGAACGAGCGGATCACCAAGGACCACCTGACGGCCCTGATGATTACCCACCACCTCGAAGACGCCCTCACCTATGGTAATCGGTTGATTGTCCTCAAGGATGGCCAGATTAAGGCCGACTTTGCAGGCGCAGAGAAGCAGGCGCTGACCGTCGATAAGCTGTACCAATACTTTGAAGATTAATAACATAAAGGAACTCCCTGAATGAAAATCACCCAGGGAGTTTCTTTGATATAACAATGTATTACCACGGTTCAAAAAGTTAAAAAAGACGATTTGGGAAGCAAAATTGGCCAAATGATGGTCAAACGATTGCTAATGTACTTATTTTGCGGTCATATGAACACAAACGGGCCTGAAACGCGATCAAATACTGCTTAAACTAGCAGCTCATGAACCAAAAAAGGACACCCTTTCAGATGTCCTGCTTCTGTGTTTGCTTGTTCTTAACAAGATCATTTAATTAAGCAGTCTGCCACTTATCAAGGCGGCGAAGGTTGGTCCGAAAGCCCTCAGCAGCTCGATGAATCCACCGGCCAAAGAAATGCTTCCCCAGGCTCAGTGGCCGGGACTTCTCCTCACCGTATTCGTTGAGGTAGAGGTTACCGTACCGATCTAAATAGCCAAAACGATGGTGATCGATTTCAAAGACGTCGGCGGTCTCGCCCTTCTTCTCCTGATCAATCGTTACGTGATTATTCTTCATAATTGTCATTAAATCCTTACTTGTCATTACTTCACCGCTCCCTTCCTTACTCCATTGTAGACCGCGTTTTGCTAAACGTTAAATGATGCGGTTATCACCGGAGAATGCTTCAATAATCAAGCCTAAGCAAAAAGCCTTCAGCAACTACGACCTTGCTGAAGGCTT
>CAMCCW010000059.1 GCA_945873395.1 uncultured Lactobacillus sp.
AAAAACGGTAAGAACAAGAATTTATCTTATCCTTACCGAATATCATAGAACCTGATTTTCAAACATCGTCAACCATAATAGAACATCCCCGTTTCCGGATTATGGTCCGGGAGCGGGGATGTTTTGATTTAAATTATGCTCTAAACAGTCACTGAACTTAATATCAGAATAGGTCGGAATGAGTACCGATACCAACCAAATAAACAATTTCTTGGTTAGTTCGAATGTATAATAATAAATGGTCTCCATTATGACCATCAAAATGAAGATCCAGTCCTCTAACCTCGACCTTATCAAGTGAGCCTAAGCGATTCTTAATTTCTCTTTTTTGTTGAGCCGTCAAAGTAATTGGGTGCTCATAAAAGTAATCGGGAATTTTCTCATCATTTAGAAAGCAACTAATTATATATTCCCATGGGGAACGATGGTCATCTGGAAAAGGTACTTCTCCATGAAATATGCTATGCCATCGAGGGTTCTTCTTCACCTTTTTCCGTTGCTTCTTAAAATGGTTGGTTGGGATAACCTCACTCATCTAACAATTTCTCCAATTCATTATAAGATGAAGCACCTTTGAGCTTGTGGGTACTTAAATCATCGACAGCTTCACCAATGGATGACATAGTTTCAGCGTTAGGTATCCCCCAGTACTTCGGTAATCCGTCGTTAGCGACAGATGATAATGTCATACGAATAAAACTAGAAATCGATAACCCATGAGCAGCTAATTCTTTACTGGCTTTTTCTTTAACGTCGACTGGAACACGACTGTCTACTCTTGCATCCATTTTTATCACCTCATCTATATTGTACGACAGATGACACACAAATAAAAGAAAGAATATTTGGCATTCTGTCACTAATTGATTATCACAAATAACTTATGCCATAGTAATTAATGAATCGAAGTCATTAATAAGATACCAAAAAGCAGCTCTAGCAAATCGCCAGAGCTGCTTTCAGCTTATTTAATCAACATATCCAAGTAATTAACAATGTAGTAGAGAAGCAAGGCTGCAATGCACATCTGCAGCAGATTCCAGAGCTGGTGAAGGATCTTTTTCTTGTCCATGATTGCACTTCCTATTCCAGATTAATACCTTTATTATATCACGCTCGCACAATCTCCACAGCTAACCACTATCTTCCCTGGGTTCAACTACTCTTCACCTGGCACCAGGTGTCTCCTGTAATACGGTGTGTTTTTAGTTATCTTTATCAAGATGGATATCACTACCATCATTACTATCGTAACCGCCGTCCGAATTTCTCCTAAATTCTCGTCCAAATTCTTGACCACTGCTGTAATCCCCGTTTTTGAACGTTATATGATGAGCGTTACCATCTTGATCATAGTATGATTTCTCTTCGTAATAATCACTATAGCCGTAATTGGGTTGATCTGGTATCTCCGTTGCACGATATGGTCTACCTGATCCACCGGTAGAGTCGGCGGCACCAACTATTGATAATGCTCCCTTGCCAAGCGCTCCTAAGATAATAAGCCCAATCAGACCAAACAGGTAATCAAACGGTGTTAAGAGAATCCGCTCAAGCTTGAATAATCCACCTTGCGTCCCGTGACCTTTTTCTTTGCCGTTCTGGAACTCCCACAGAATATCGCTTTTCCGCATATCATCAAATATTGGATCATATGTGTTTGTTACCTGGACTTTCCAAGCTTTACCATATCTTTGGGCGATTTGCTTGGACACTAATGTGAACTGCTTTTCACTCTTGGTTTTATCATTCAAGTTGGATGTGCCAACTGGAGTGGTTCGCAAATCATCCATCTCGTTCTTTAACTGATTCGGGTCCCGGGGAATGATATAGACAATTCTTTTCTTATTATCAACGTGATAGTGATAATTATAAACATTCTCCAGTTCTGGATCAGGCTTGATTATCTTATCTTCATTGACCAGTATATTATTCATCGCGCTGTCTGGAATATTTTTGCTGGTGGCTTTCCGCGAAAAGTTAAAGACACCAAACACACAAATAATTATGCCCAGAACAATTATGAGTCCCTTTTTCAACTTCCAAAGCACCTCTTTATTAAACTTACGTAATCGGCCTGGCTACCGATCGATGTCAACCTTATTGCTAAGCTTAGCAACGCTCTCCGCATCACCATGATCATTCAGATAATTGACCATGTCCTGCTTAGAAACCGTCATATCCGGTTCGTAGGTCTGGTCACTATCAAAATCGTTTGGTAGGGTATACATATGAATTGTGTCGTCTCGATCAACCGTGTATACGAAGTCCGTCTCATCATCGGAGTCAACATCGTGATAACCATAGACCATATAGGCCATCCCTTGCCCCGGCTCCGACAGAGCATTCAGAAGGTCATCATCAGTTGACAGCTGAACCGTAATCCCATCGGTCGTGTTCAAAACACCATTCCAATGGCTAACTCCGTTTTTAGCAGCGTAATAAGTCACCGCCGCTGCAGTGTTCTTGGGACCAATATCAGCCGTGAGCTTCTTACCTGTCGTGCTACTGGAAGATACCGTCGGCCCCACGGTATTGGACGAACTCGATGACTGGGTAGTCGAATCACTGCTTACTTCTGATGACTGACTAGCCGAAGAGGAACTTGACGAGGCCGCCGTACTGTTATCTCCATTGTTATGATTACCGTAGAACCAGAAGCCAGCTACCGCCAGCAAAAGGATAAGCACCAACAGCCATCCCCCAACGGCGGTGGTGCTTACGATGTTTCGGCTGGCGATCGTTAACGATCTTAGCCCGTGACGTATGCGGCCTGGACTCTTGCCCCGCCGATGCCTGACTTCTTGCCCGCTCAGCTGAACGAGCGGGATGCTCCGTTGGCTTGGCCGTGGTATCTTGTGTAGCTGATTGTGGTGCTGATGCGGTCGTCAGGTGGTAACCACAGTTAGTACAGAAACGGGCACCTGCCGGTAGTTTCTTGCCACAATTAGGACAGTACTTCATCCAAAATCCCCCCAATTATTAATTCAAAATCATTTTACCCTAATCCCCAGGGGCCCGCAATCGTCCCTATACATTAAAAGAATCGCCTCGCGTCATAGTTGCGAGACGATTTCTTAGTTACTGTTCTTTAGCTGTCGACTGCTTCTGTTTGAGCTGCAGCTGCATTTCCTTGACCTCCCGCAAGCCGGCATGGATCAGTACGAAGACGAAAATCCAGGTAATAACCGCCAGGGCCGCCATCGTCAGCAGTGAGCTGATGGCATCCCAGTCCCACAGCGCATGGATCAGGATTACGGAAATCAGGAAGCGCAGGAAGGCCGGCTGCATGAAGTCATCAAAGCTCAATCGCCGACTCCCCTTGACCATGACCAGGGCGGCCGCTGCAATGGCACACCATTCCGTATGATCAGAGATGGAGAAGAGGGCCCGGATCAGTGCGTCCCCAACGCTCGCCAATTGACCGGTGCTATCATCGACCATGTACATAACGTTCTCGAAGGCCGCAAAGCCAGAACCCACAGCGGCCCCGATCAGCATTCCGTTGAAAATGTGCTTGACGTTGAGCCGCGAGATAAAGTAAGCCGCCACCAGCACCTTGGCAAGCTCCTCGGCAACCCCGGTGGTCAAAGCCCCCCAAAGGTTCAGCTCACCATTATTGCCGAGAAACGAATCCAGAATTATGGTGGCAATCAGCGACAGGGCGCCACCCATCAGGAAGATCTGGATAACCTGGTAGAAACTGATGTTGCGGTAGACATTGACCTCAAAGAAGAGGATCAGGGCCGAAACCGGCACCGCAATGGCAATCGCCACATCCAGTGACACGGTTACCCCAGTCCGCGGATTGAGGATGCTCAGTACCCACAAGAGTGCTGCCAAAACCAGGGTGAAGAGCAAGGCCCGAGAAAATAGCCAGGGCTGAACCCGGTCATCTGCCAACTCCGTCAGGGATGGGGTCGTGTGCTCGGTCCCGACGATGAAGATATCCTCGGCCTCGCGCTCGGTATGGTGGCGGAAGACCTGGCCGAAGAAGTCACGCAGGCTGACCTTGACCGCACCCCGGCCCCCGGTCCAGCTGTTAATCCGTGAGGTGGTCGCGTCCATCACACTGGATTGCTTCCCATCCTGCCGATGAGCAGTTGTCCGTTGTTCATGATGGTCCCCAGCTTCCTCGGGTTTAACCAGGGGCTGGCCACAATTAATGCAGAACTTGGCATCCCGACTATTCTTGGTACCACAATTAGTGCAGAAAACGTATTGTTGTTCTTCAGCCATTTTATAGTCCCCCTAACAGGAAGCCGATACCGCCACCGAGAAGGCCAGCGCCGAGCTTTTCTTCATCGTCTTCTTGCTGGGCCTGTTGTGCCGCTTCCGCCTTTTTATTTAGGTATTCCTCACGCAACTGCCGTCCCGCATTAGAAGTCTGGAAACGGTGGGCTTCCTTAGTTCCGTTGTACTCCCACATCAAGCTTGCTCCCTGACTGTCCCTGAATGCTAGGTCAACTTTCCACTTACCGAGGGTCTTACCAGCCAGGTCATGAGCCAGGCCAGACAGGTTATTTTCAACCGCGATCCGCCGGGTGTCGTACTCGTTTTGGGCGAGTTCTTGGGCAATCTTTTGTTCAGCCGCGGAGTTAGGGTAAATAACCACTTCATGCTTGCTCAGGTTTGCCGAAGCGGTGTAGCCCTTCGCCGACGTGAAGTTATTGGTATCCAAGGCGGACTCGACCGTGTGGGGAACATAAAACTGCCGGTAACCAAACACTACCAGCACCACAACCACCACTGCGGCCACAATCCACCGCGCACAATGCTTCTTGGAACCGGTATGCTTATCATCGTACTCAATCCGTGCCCGGTTCTTCTTAGGAGTAGCGGCCTGACTATTCTTCGTCGCTGCTGAATCAGCAGGTGCCGTACTTGCTGACTGTGCCGCCGCATCATCCCCCGCAGCATCCTTCTTCACTGCATCATCACTGCTTTGGAAGGCGAAACCGCACTTTGGGCAAAACTTGGCATCCGCGGTCACCGCCGTTCCACATTTTGGACAATATTTGTTCATTTTAATCCTCCCAGTTAGTTCAATAAAAAGGGGATTTGCATTTTGCTACAAATCCCTTTATAAGCCTATTCAATGTTATAGATTCAACTAGTAATTGTCAACATGCGCCTAAGCTAATCATTTCTCAGCTTTTTTATGGTGCGGTTTACTAGTCACATAGCCATCCCGCGTCACCAGTCCGGCCATATCCAACTGCCGCCGAACATCAGGGTCATACCGGTCCACGAAATCGTCGAGCCTTAGTTTGAGGAGCTGGTTCATGACGGTGAGCTGTTGCCAAACATCATCGACCCGCTTTACTGGATCGGATGGGAAGCATAAGTGATCGTACCGCTTCTCAGCCTGCTGATTATTGCCGATCGCATCGACCACGGATTGAATAATCTCAGGCCGCAAATTCCCATTGGTATTATCAATGTATTCACGCAAGCCATCCAAACCGATGAAGTGATAAGGAGGCTTTGCATTTGGCTCAGCGGGCTTAAGCTTAGCGTGCGGATTCGTTGAGACATAGACAACACGCATGTACTTCTTAAGGTAACGAAGATGTGGTTTGAGTGTTTCGTCTGATTCCAGGATCCGCTGAACGGCCTTATAGTGGTTTTGTCCCTGCCTAGCAATATTATGATACCGTGTAGCTGTGCCGTCCTTTTTGTAGTACACAACAAAGCCATCGCGATCAATTCCCAGCGTATCGGCATTGTAGTTCTTAATCTCGAGGATAAAGATTCCCTTCTGGTTAACCACAATGCAATCAATCTGGTTACTATCCGCCTTCCCTTTCCGATACTCATATGGCAGGTTCAGGGAGGTCAGGACCCGGTTATAGGCGTAAGACTTGACGACATTGCGGACAATCCGCTCCCCTTCGGCACCCTTGAGTAGGGTTTTCGCCTGATCGCGGAAGTCATCCACGGTCTTATGCCAATCTTGCTCGTCCTTGATCCCACTGTAAATGGTCCGGAGGTCGAGAACATTCTGGTCAGTCAGATAAGATGGCTTACGCTCGCCAATCCGGAGGGCAGTCGGCTTAGCATAACGGTAAGCATACTTAAAGTCATGATGGACATCCTTATTCAGGTCCAGCAATCTAGAAAGTGCCCGCCGGTAACGATAGATAAGGTTGCCCCAGTAATCAACCCCCCGGAGCTCGTTGTGCGGATTGTCCGCCTGCTTTTCGGGACGAACAAGCTTTTCTTGGTACTGATGATTCTCAATGTAACGGACCATCTGCTTGTTTCGTTCTGAGAATAACTTCTGATAACTATTCGCTGAGATCTTGCTCTCGGCCAGCTGGAGGAACTCTGCTTGCCCGTTCCCCTTCAGGTATTTTGTCAGTTTTTGTTGCAAATCCTCAACCTGGTCCTGGTAGTCACCAAGCACGGACTGAACATCCTGATAGTAGCGATCAATCAGCTTTTCACGGTCCGCATTCGAAACGGGCACCGCAGAACTACGGGCCGGTTGAGTGCGCTGTGGTTGTGGGGCCGGCTGGGAATTGGTCCGGGGCTGCGACGACTGACGCTGCTGTAGAAGGTAACGGTAGCGCTTGACCAGCTCCGTTACTGTCATGGTCTTACCATCAATAGTGACCTGCTTGGCAGCTGCAAGTTCCTGGGTCTTCGCCTTGAGCTGGGTATTGGCGGACTTCACCTGCTCAGTAGCCGTATCACGCTGGTCGATCAGCTTTTGAACATCATCAGCCGTCAGCTCTTGGTCGTTCACCGTCAGAGAAGATGATTGTTCCTTAAGTTGCTTAATCTGCTGATAAGCCTGACGAAGACGGTCAACCATTTCTTTATAGTTCTTAATGACATCGTCAAGCGTTGCTGGTTTGCCGCCAATCGTTAGTCCTTGGACCCGCTGAACAATCTTGGCCATCTGGGCGTTCTTATCCTTCAGTTCCGCTAACTGTGCATTGACGGACTTCACCTGTTCAGTAGCCGCCTCACGCTGGTCAATCAGTTTCTGAACATCATCAGCCGTCAGCTCTTGGTCGTTCACCGTCAGAGAAGATGATTGCTCCTTAAGCTGGTCCTGGAGCTGTTTAATCTGTTTAATAGCCTTGCGAAGGCGTTCAAGGTGTTCATTATACTTCTTAAGAACTTCATCAAAGGTGACCGGCTTACCACCAATCTTTAGTCCTTGAACTGACTGCACAGTCTTTGCCAGTTCCGCGTTCTTAGACTTCAGTTCTGCTATCTGATCTGCGGCGGCCTTGACCTGCTCAGTCGCCGCCTTACGCTGGTCGATCAGCTTCTGAACATCATCAGCCGTCAGCTCTTGGTCATTCACCATCAAAGACTTGGCGTGTTCATTCTGCTGGATCTGGAGCCGGTGGGTTTCGTTACGGGCATCCTGGTATGATGCGAGGAGGCCGTTATAGAGATCAAACAGCTCCTTCATCGTGATTTGCTTACCAGCGAATTCCAATGTTTGTTCATTCTGCGCCGCCTTCGCTAATTCAGCGTTCTTATCCTGCAACGCTGCCAGCTGAGCTGCAGTAGCTTCCTCCTGTTCAACCGCGAACCGTTGCTGATCTATTAAATCTCGAACATTATCGACCGTCATCTTTTGACCATCAACAGTCAAGATAGTCGCATCAGCAACGTGACTAACAAGCTGCTTTTGAAGATCTTCAATCTTCTGTTCACGCTGGTTATACAACTCTACCAGTTTGTCAACACTCACCGTTTGACCATCAACGGTGATTCGTGGTTCTTGGTGATGGTTAAATAAACCCATCCTGCTCTCCTCCTTTGTTTACACTTTCTATTTTATCGCGGTTCCACTACTACGTTCAATAGCAAACAAGGGTAGTAACAGCACCACTTCAGGCATTCAGCCAACCAATAGTAACTAATGCACTACGGCTTTCAGTTAACGTGACATTTCCTTCAGTGAGCAGTGAAATTGCAACGACCATCATGAATATTCAAGCTAACTAGCAACCCATAAACCATGCTCCCGAAGATTGCCACTTCCGCGAGAGCTTCATTATTCCATCAGCCACGCTCCCTAGCTATCACCATATGGTATACTGACCTTGCAATTATCTATATTCGGAGGAGTTTTATTATAATGTACAAATTTTGCCCTAACTGTGGTCTGAAGTTATCTGCGGATGCTCATTTCTGTCCTAACTGCGGCTACGAGCTGAAACCGACCACAGAATCTCCTATACATAGTGAAGCGCAGCCTACCCAGCCCACCGAGCAAGCGGCTGAGACAACTGCACCCCAGTCTTCACAAACCGATCAATCATCACAATCCACAGAAGCACCGCAAGCAGAGTGGTCCCACCACCGAGCAACCATCACCCCGAGTGCCTACAACGGTTCCGGTAATCCCGGCCTGATCAGGTCGACCAAGCTCTGGCTAAAGACCGCCTTCCACGCCAGTCAATGCATGGGACGGGCTGACTACTGGTGGGGATACCTTGGACTCGCCATCATTCAGTTTGTGATCTCGTTTATCTATGACGCTACCCAGCCGACCGATGCCTACTACGGCTCGCCATCGCTTATGTCGGTCCTTCTCTTCATCTACACTATTTTCTTCACAATTCTCAATATCTTTGCCATCGTGCAACGGCTTCACGATGCTGGGCACAGCGGCTACAATTGGCTCTGGTGCCTGACCGGGATCGGGACGATCTATGTATTCATCCTGATCATCCAGCCTACGAACTGGGGATACACTAAGTTTCCACGCAACGACTATCAGATCAAATAGACTACTAAAACAGGGAATGCATCCCCGATCCTAAAAAACCAGGCTAATGCCCAAAGCAGCTTAGCCTAGTTTTTATTTATCAACTATTCATAATTTCTCCATGCTGAATAGATACTTCTTTTTTCTCTTCATCCACCTTGTATACTACCCTATGCTGAACATTAATTCGTCGTGAATAAAACCCCTTAATCGGCGGAACTAACTTTTCAAAGCTCTGATTACTCTGGTAAGGTTTTTCTTTTAATTGCTTTATAATCGCAAGAAAACTTTCTTCCAAGTACGTGCCTTTAATCTTCTTAAAATCACGTCTAGTGTCCTTTTTTGACTTAATAGTATAACTCATAATTCATTCCATACTTTGTCGAAATCTTCATCGACGTCATTTTCTCGTTCCTGAATTTGTTTATCGACGCCCTGGTTAACTAAAAAAAGTGTTTCTTGGATAGCATTCCAATCATCTTCACCTATTACAACGGCACCCTTTTCTCCTTCCTTCGCCGGTTTAATCATTACTGGGTGCTTATCTTCATTAACTTTCTTGATGAGTTTAAAAAATTCTTTTCGACCCTGCGTAGGTGTTACTACATTAACCATCGCATTTCCTCCCTGTACATCATACAGTACATTCATCATGCCATGCGTACATGATTATGTACATCGATTAGTTTCAGTCAACTACCATCGACTAAAGTCAGTGGCTTGT
>CAMCCW010000060.1 GCA_945873395.1 uncultured Lactobacillus sp.
TTCGGGTTTTCCGAATGCTTGAGGCCATTTGTGTACCGCGCCGCTGACTTTTGATTAAGTCACAGCCCCTTGCGTTAAAGCCTTCTCCGGCGACGGATTGGGTGGAAGATGCTACAATATTATATTGCCAATAACGAGAAAAGAGGGTAAGCATGGGAGAACGAGAAGAGAAACAACGAGAACAACAGCGCGTGGACAAGGTCATCACCGAGATCAAACGGCAGATTGACGAGACGACGACTGCCGTTGAAGCCGCCCACAAGGAAACCCGGGCCGTGGAACGTAACTATAGCGAAAATGCCTCAATTAACCGCTATGAGGTCGACGATATCGCCGAATCACGGTCAATGCTGGAACAGCAGCGGCAACTGGTTTCCCGGGCCGCCGAGAGTGAAACGATCCTCAAACACCAACTGGCTACTCTGAAGGGCCTGCAGGGGTCACCATACTTCGGCCGGATCGATATCAAGGATCCCGGTGAAGACAAGCCAGAATCGCTCTACATCGGCACCGCTTCACTGATGAATGATGATAAGACCGATTTCCTGGTCTATGACTGGCGGGCCCCGATCGCCGGAGTTTACTATAATGGGACCCTCGGTAATGTCAGTTACGAGACGCCAGCCGGCACCCAGCACACCGAGCTGGTCAAGAAACGGCAGTTCACCATTAAGAACGGCAAAATCACCAACATGTTCGATACCAACGAGACGGTCGGCGACGAACTCCTCCAGGTCGCTCTGGGGGAGCAGAACGATCAGTACATGCATAACATTGTGGCGACGATTCAGAAGGAACAAAACGATATCATCCGTGATACCCACAGTGACCTCCTGCTGGTTCAGGGGGTTGCGGGATCGGGAAAGACGTCAGCCATCCTGCAACGGATCGCCTACCTGCTTTACCACAGTCGAACCGTTCTGAATGCCGACCAGATCGTCCTCTTCAGTCCCAACAATCTCTTCAGCCACTACATTTCCGAGGTCCTGCCTAGCCTGGGGGAACGGAACATGCGGCAGGTAACGCTGGAAGGCTTTGTTCGCCGGCGTTTTGAGGGGTTGAAGGTTGAAAGCCTGTTTGAGCGCTACGAGACCCGGCAGGCCCACCCAAACGCCAGCCGGGCAATTGCTGACTTCATGGAAGGGGTCGCGATGATGAATCAGGTTCGCCAATACGCGACCAACCTGACAGATCAGGACCTGCAGTTTAGTGACCTCCGCTTCAACGGTCGGGTCTTCTTCAGTGCTGACCATATCCGGCAGGTTTATGAATCGCTACCGAGTGCCATGCACCCAGCCGACCGGATGGTTCAGTTGAAGAACAAATTGATCCGGGAACTCCAACATCGGGTCCGAATCGAGGCTAAGAGCGATTGGGTGGCCAAAGAGCTCGACGACCTGGATACCCAACAGCTGCACCGCCTGTACGGCAAGAAGACGGTCGATGACTTTACCGATGAGGACGCCCAGTATGCCTATCTGTCACGACAGTGGGCCAAGCGTCGTCTGCGGATCATTGCGGATGCCATCTATAATAACTACTTCCTGGACTTCTATAACCAATACGAACGTTTCCTCCGACAAGTAACGCTGCCCAAGACGATCAGTACCCGGGAATGGGCGGATATGATTACGGCTTACCAGGACGAGATCGAGTTTCACCGCTTGGAACTGATGCACGCTGCCCCGCTGATGTACCTGCGGGACCTGATCACCGGTAGTGGGCAGAATCGTTCCTTCCAGTACGTCTTCATCGATGAGATGCAGGACTACTCCCTGGCCATGATGATCTATCTTCGTCATGCCTTCCCCCAGGCCCGATTCACCGTCCTCGGCGACAGCGAGCAGGCTCTCTTCAAACCGCTTCAGCTACCGGAAACAATGCTTAAGGAACTCAGTGACGTCCTTGATGCCAAGCACCCTAACCTGATTGCCCTGCGGCGGAGCTACCGGTCAACCAAGGAGATCACCGACTTTGCCAAGTCCCTGCTGCCGGATGGCGACCAGATCATCTCCTTCACCCGGCACGGTGCCAAGCCGCGGTTGCTGGTCCGTTACTCCGCAGACAGCACTCGCCAGGCCCTGGTTGATGAGGTGAACAAGTTGCACCAGGACAATGAGACGGTGGCCATCCTGACCAAGAACCGCCAGCAGGCCCAGGAGGTTTACCAAACTCTGCACCGGCAAAAGCTTACTGATCTCCACCTTCTCGATGAAGACGATAGCGCGTTGCCGACGGGGGTCCTCGTCCTGCCGATCTACCTGGCCAAGGGACTTGAATTTGATGCCGTCCTCGCCTACGATGTGTCGGCGACTAACCTGGAG
Organism: uncultured Lactobacillus sp.; assembly: GCA_945873395.1. Classification (GTDB taxonomy): domain Bacteria; phylum Bacillota; class Bacilli; order Lactobacillales; family Lactobacillaceae; genus Limosilactobacillus. Next base: position 2,325 of record CAMCCW010000060.1, read on the forward strand.
AATACTGATGCGGTCGGGATGGTCTACACGATGGCTTCCCGGGCCATGCACCAGCTGACCCTCCTGAGTAATGGGCCGGTCAGCCCGGTTTTGAACGCTAAGGCCTGCCAAAACCTGGTAATTGAACACGAAATTGTTAAATAAAGTAGGTGAAAGTGCTTTCATAACGAATCGAGATATGATAATCTTATGATAGTGATTTGAAAAGGAGAGGTTCGTTATGGTTAAAGACGAATACACATTGGTTTTAGTTAAGCCTGATGGTGTCAAGACCCGTCACATTGGTGAAATCATCACCCGGATTGAACGGAAGGGTTACAAGATCGAAGCCTTGAAGATGATTCAGCCAACTGAAGAGTTGCTGCGTCAACACTATGCTGACAAGGTCGACAAGCCATTCTTCCCTGACCTGCTGGAGTACATGACGGAAGGTCCAATCGTGGGAATCGTGGTTTCTGGGACTAATGTTATCAAGGCCATCCACAACATGGCTGGTGCTACCAACCCAGTTGAAGCTGAATGGGGGACTATTCGTGGTGACTACGGCCGTGAATGGCCAGATGGCAACCTGCGGAACATCGTCCACACTTCCGATGAACCGGCTAGTGCGGCGCGGGAAATCAAGATTTGGTTCCCAGAATTTAAATTTACCCAACCAGACTAAGGGATTAGTGAATGGTTGGCGCCAATCCATTCAGAATAATTATTTCCATTTTGAGGCGCTTAAGTGCGTCTCTTTGTTTATCTAAGGGGGACAATAATGAGTATTCATGTTAACGAAGAACAAAAGCTTTTCCACCTGCAAACGGCCAAGACCAGCTACATCTTTAAGATTTTAGAAAACGGTAATGCTGGTCAGCTCTATTACGGACCGCGGGTTCCGGTTAAGGACGACTATGTAAATCTAGCTAGTCGTGAGGAACACGATTGCACCAACACTCTGACTGTTGAACAGAGTGACTTCCAACTGGAATTGATCAAGCAGGAATATGCTGGCCTGGGCAAGGGTGACTACCGCTACCCAGCCTACCAGATTACCTACCTGAACGGCTCTCGGACCTCTGAGTTTACCTATACGGGTTACAAGATCACAGACGGGAAGCAGCGGCTAGCTGACTTGCCATCCAGCTTCGATGATCAAGGCAACGATGCCCAGACCTTGACGGTGGAATTCAAGGATGAACTGGCAAATGTCCTCCTGGAACTTCACTACACGATCTTTGAGAAGGAAGACGTGATTGTCCGGAGTGCCACCTACACGAACCATGGTGAACCGATCACCCTTAACCGGGCCCTGAGTACCCAGCTCGACTTGCCAGATAGTGACTACGATATGATCCAGTTCTCCGGCTCCTGGGCCCGTGAACGGCACCTCATCCGGACTCACCTGCGTTCAGGTGTCCAGAGTATCAGCAGTCTGCGGGATGCCTCCAGCCACCAGCAGAACCCATTCTTCATCCTGGCCCGGCCACACACCGATAATAACCAGGGGAGTGCGATTGGCTTCAACCTAATCTACTCCGGAAACTTCCTGGATTCCGTCGAGGTTGACCAATTCGATACCACCCGGGTCCTTGTCGGCATCAACCCCGACGAGTTCGGTTGGCACCTGGACGATGGTGAGAGTTTCCAGACGCCGGAAGCCGTAATGTCCTACACTACGGATGGTCTGAACCAGCTGAGTCAGCAGCTCGGTGACTTCTACCAGGACCACCTGATCAACCCCCACTTTGCTCATGAGGAACGCCCAGTCCTGATCAACAACTGGGAGGCCACCTTCATGGACTTCAACGAGCAGAAGTTGATGCCAATCGTTGACAAGGCCCATGAACTGGGAATTGAGATGTTTGTCCTGGATGACGGTTGGTTCGGTCACCGTGACGACGACAAGTCCAGCCTCGGGGACTGGTTCGTGGACGAGAAGAAGTTCGCGGACGGGATCGACGGCTTTGCTAACGCGGTTCATGCCAAGGGGATGAAGTTCGGTCTCTGGTTTGAACCCGAAATGATCTCCCTCGACAGTAAGCTCTATGAGGCTCACCCCGACTGGATGATCGCGACCCCAGGACGGCAGAGCACGCCAGCCCGGAACCAATTTGTCCTCGACATGAGTCGGCCAGAAGTGGTTGACTACCTGGTTGACCATATCAGCGCTATTATCAAGAAGACCAAGCTGGACTACATCAAGTGGGATATGAACCGGAACATCACCGAAATGTACGGGAACCAGTTGCCGGCTGATCGGCAGCTGGAGTTTGCCCACCGTTACATCCTGGGTGTCTACCAGCTGTATGCTCGCCTGACCAAGGCCTTTCCAAATGTCTTATTTGAATCCTGTGCTTCCGGTGGTGGCCGTTTCGATCTCGGGATGATGTACTACGCTCCACAAGCATGGTGCAGTGATGATACTGATGCCATTGAGCGGATCAAGATTCAAGACGGGACCTCTTATGGTTACACCCAGTCAATGTGGGGCGCCCACGTCTCAGCCGTTCCAAACGACCAGGTTGGCCGGCTGACCTCCATCGATACCCGGGCTGTCGTAGCCTACTTCGGTGACTTCGGCTATGAATTGGACATCACCAAGCTGCCAGAAGACCAGTTAGCAACGATCAAGAAGCAGGTAGCCTTCTACAAGCAGTACCGGCACCTTTTCCAGTTCGGTAAGTTCTACCGGTTGGAGAATCCAGACACCAACAACGACAACGTCTACGGTTGGCAAGTAGTCAACGAAGATCAGAGTGCGGCCATCGCTGCCCGCTTCCAGATCCTCAATGGTGCCAACCCAGCCTACATCCGGATCTACTTCGCGGGTCTTGACCCTGAGAAGACCTACACGGTTAACGGCGGTCAGGAGAAGTTCTCCGGTGCCGAACTGATGAACGTCGGTTACTTTGTTCCGCGAATCATGGACCGGACCAAGCCAGAGAAGGATCCATCTGACTTCAGCAGTCGCCTGTTCGTGGTAAAAGAAGCTTAATTGAATATCAAAGGAGCTGTAGTCCAATGTGTTGTTGGATTACAGCTCCTTTTGTTTTATTTATACCGACGGACAATATCGTCGCGGATAATCCGGCTACCGTACTGGTGGCGCAGGTTAGCTAACCGTCGCCGGGAAAAGGCATGGCAGAGGATTGGAATGTCCCATTGCCGCTGCAGTCCCATCAAGACTGTCAGATAATCATCATCGGTGTACTGGTCAAAGGGAAGGTGGCAGATGATGGCGGTGGTGATTCCTGTCCCCACCCGTTTCTGGGCCTCGACGGTGATCACGTAGTTCTGACTGATTTCGACGATCGATGTCCAGAGGTTCAACCGGCCCGACGAGTGCTGCTGGAAGTCGGCGATGGTTTGGTTACCCTTCCTGATCATTGCCCTAATCTCGTTGTCCTTTGCCATGATTGTCCTCCTTTCTGGTGACGGAGCGGATATTTCTGAGCGGAATCCGGGGACCATCCACGAAATAGGCGACCTGCTGGGCCCAATTCACGTGGTCCAGGGTGCCCTGGTAGTGGTCGTAATAGCCGTTCTCGCCATTGAAATAGGTGAGTTTCAGTGGCACATCACCATCTGCTGGTAGCTGGTGGAAAAAGTCAAAGATCACCTGTTCCTCCGCCCCAGTCGGGTACTTCTTGTTGGCATAACGCTGGGCGATCTTGCCGAGCAATTCATGATAGCCGGTGAGGGCCGCGAACGGTGCAAATTGACCGGCCCGATCACGCCCGGTCATTGGCAGGTGGGCGTGTGAAACGTGGCGTGGCGTATCCATAATGTCATTGTAACGACTGGTGTCATTAAACTGGGCCTGCTCGGCCTGCCATTGTTTCTTATCAATCATGCCTGGTGGCCTCCAATCTCCTTATTGCGCTTCTTAGCGACGGCACCATCCTTAAGGTCCGCCGCTCGGATGATGGCATTCTTACCAAAGTCCTTTTGCATCTTCAAAATTAACTTTTGGAGCTTGTAGTCCTGGTCACGCTGGGCTTGCTGCTTTTTAGCTGCTTGGACTGCCTGCTCTGGATCGCTGAAAAGGTCGAGTTGCTCAGTATACGTTCGTTCCTGGGCTTTGTAACGGTTAACCAGGTGGTTGGCGGTGACGGTAACCCGGCGGATGGTGAGCTGGTGGTGAAAGGACCGGTCGTAGGCGGCGAGAAAGCGCGCAATCAGCTCGGTCGGTGAGGCAGTTGGGACCTTAAAGCTAATCTTTTGGTGGTCAGGGTGGGGGACATCACGGTCGTAGAAGTCCTTAGTGATGGCACCGTGATAGTCATGGCCCGGCTGGAGGTTTTGGGCGTCGTAGTTCACGGTCAGGGAGAATTCGTCGGCCACCAGGTCCCGCTTGACCATCTGGAGGCAGAGCATGTTGGTCATCTCCTGAACGACGATCCGCCCCTCCTGAAAAGTGTAGGGACGAGGGAGGACAATGCTGGAGTAGAGACCATGGTCGTCGGAGTGGTAGTGTTTGATGTCGTCGATGGTTGCCGACTCGTACCCCCAGGCGTGGTCAATCAACAGCTCGGCATTCTTCCCGAATTCCCGGTAGAGGGTCTCCTCGTTCTGGGGGTCGGAGAGGGTCCCCAAGGAGCAACGGGCGATGTCGCCCATTGTATGCAGGCCGAGTTTGACCAAGCGTTTGGCATAACCGCGCCCGACCCGCCAGAAATCAGTGATCGGTTGATGGGCCCAGAGAAAGCGGCGGTACTTCTGCTCGTCCATCTCAGCGATCCGGACCCCGTCTTTGTCGGCCGGAATTCGCTTGGCTACGATGTCCATGGCGACTTTGGCGAGGTAGAGGTTGTCACCAATTCCGGCCGTGGCCGTGATCTTGGTCTCGGCCTGGATCACCTGGATGATCTCTTTGGCCAGGTCGTGGGCGGTCGTGTGGTGGCTGGCCAAGTAGTCAGTGATGTCCATCATGACCTCATCGATGGAGTAGGGGTGGATCTTGGCTGGTGGTAGGTAACGGAGGTAAATCTCGTAGACCTTGGCACTCCGTTGCAGGTAGAAGGCCATCCGGGGTGGAACTACTTTGTATTCGATCTTGAGGCTTGGTGACCGCAGAAGTTCGTCGCGGAAGATCGAGCTCCAGGCAGCCAGACGGTGGTCACTCGCCTGCTTCGCTCGTTGGCGGTTGAGGTCGGCAACCCGCTGTTCGACCTCAAATAGGCGGGGCCGCCCGGGCAGGCCAAACTTCTTGAGGGCTGGTGAAACTGCCAGGCAGATGGTCTTGCTGGTGCGGCTGGCATCGGCGACCACCAGGTTGGTGTTTAAGGGGTCGTAGCCCAGGTCGGCGCACTCGGCTGAGGCGTAGAATGATTTTAGGTCAATTGCCAGGTAGGTAGCCACTACGGATTCTCCTTTCTAGATCATTGATATATCTATTATACTGGATGCCTACGTAGCGAACAAGTGTTTGGAAACGCTGGCTGCGGAAGACTTGCCTTTTAACTGTAAAAGGGCTTAAAATATAGGCATATTTAGTAGCGTGAGAACAGCGAGGAACGGTTGGTGTGAAGGTTCCCAAAGCGCGAAGTGGTTACAACTTAATAACCTTTATTAAGAGTGGCAAATTAATTTGCAATTTAGGTGGCACCGCGCGCAAGCGTCCTATTAGTTGATGGCTAATAGGGCGCTTTTATCATTCAAGGAGGAATTAATTATGACAGAAAAGAAACACGTAATCTTAACTGGTGACCGGCCAACGGGGAAGCTCCACATTGGACACTACGTTGGTTCTCTCAAGAACCGGGTAGCCCTGCAGAATACTGGTAAGTACGACACCTATATCATGATTGCTGACCAACAGGCCCTGACCGACAATGCCCGTGACCCAGAGAAGATTCGGCACAGTCTGCATCAGGTAGCCTTGGATTATCTGGCCGTGGGGATTGATCCAAAGAAGTCAACGATCCTGGTCCAGTCCCAGATTCCGGCACTGAGTGAATTGACGATGCACTACCTGAACCTGGTTACGGTTTCCCGGCTGAAACGGAACCCAACCGTTAAGACGGAAATCAAGCAAAAGAAGTTCGGTGAGAGTGTACCAGCCGGTTTCTTCATCTACCCAGTCAGTCAGGCAGCCGACATCACCGCCTTCAAGGCCGACACCGTGCCGGTTGGTGATGACCAGGAGCCGATGCTGGAACAAACCCGGGAGATCGTCCGGACCTTCAACCGGATTTACAAACAAGACATCCTGGTTGAACCAGAAGGGGTCTTCCCACCAAAGGGTGAAGGACGGATCCCTGGTCTCGACGGCAATGCCAAGATGAGCAAGTCCCTGGGAAACTGCATCTACCTGTCTGATGACGCTGACACCATTCAGAAGAAGGTCATGTCAATGTACACCGACCCAACCCACATCAAGGTTAGCGACCCTGGTCACGTGGAAGGAAACACGGTCTTCACCTACCTGGACATTTTTGATCCCGACAAGGAACACGTGGCAGAACTGAAGGAACAGTACCAAGCCGGGGGCCTCGGTGACGTCAAGATTAAGCGGCACCTAAACGATGTCCTTCAAGCAATCTTGGAACCAATCCGGAAGCGGCGTGAAGAATACGCAGCTAACCTGGACTACGTTGACCAAGTACTGATGGAAGGCTCAGCTAAGGCCAATGAGGTTGCCAACCAGACCTTGAAAGAAGTTCGGGATGCCATTGGAATCAACTACTTTGGCTAGTCAGAATTGAAAAAATACGACGGGCTGCTCCCAGCAATTACCTGCTGCGAGCGGTCCTTTTAATATAAGAAAATTTCTTCCTGCTGGGTAGTTATTAGTGTTTCACAGCACGGAACATGGTAACATAAAGAGGATGTTTTCTAAGAAAAATAAAGTAAAAAAAGCGGAGGTGAAAATAGTGGAAAACCTCGCGATTGTTGACCTCGGCTCTAACTCGGCCCGGATGGCGATCACCGAAATTGCTCCGGATGGCCGTTTTCGTGAAAT
>CAMCCW010000061.1 GCA_945873395.1 uncultured Lactobacillus sp.
ACTGAGTAAATTTTGGACGGGACCGTGATAAAATGGTAAATAACAGCGGGAGAATCCCGCAATATTTATTGAAGGAAAAGGGATGCGGCATGGCAACAATCAAGAAAATTGCAGAAAAATCAGGATTTTCACCGGCGACGGTCTCACGCCTGTTGAACAATGACCCCAACCTGTCAATCGCCCCCAGCACGCGGAAACGGATCATGGCGGCTGCGGAAGAACTGGGATACTGGAACGACCACCGCAAGCAGGACGCGATTCGGCCGACGATTGCCCTCCTGTACCGTGTCGACATCAAGGAACAGCTTCAGGATGAGTATTTCTCCTCACTGAAGGATGCCCTCCTGACGGTGATTAAGCAGGCGGGGATGCAGGTTGAGGTCTTCGAACACATTACTGACCTGGTGCAACGTGCCGCTGATTTTCAGGGTTTCATCGGCGTGGGGGCTCACCGTCTGACTAGGCAAAAACTTGTGAACCTGCATGATGTATTGCCCAACGGGGTCTTCGTTGACATCAACCCAGCCCCCGAGATGTTTGATTCTGTTCGGCCTAACCTGACCCTGACGATTCGGGATGCCCTCCAGCGGCTTATCGCGGCCGGTAAGCACCGGATTGGTTTCATCGGTGGGGTGGGCCTCAACTTCGACCGAGTCCAACAACCTGATATCCGGGAGATGGCCTTCCGAGAGTTCACCAGTATCAACACTGGTATTACTGAGGCTCCAATGTTTGTCGACGGGCCCTTCAACATTGAAAACGGCTACCAGCTAGGCAAGCGGGCGCTAGCTGAGTGCGGAGGTCACCTGCCGGACGCCTTCATCGTCGCCTCCGATACACTGAGCGTCGGGGTCCTGCAGGCCTTCAATGAAGAGGGAGTCATCGTGCCCCGGGACACCGCGGTGATTAGTATCAATAACAGCGAGGTGGCCCGTTACGTTTCGCCGCCGTTGTCCTCCTATAATATCAACCAGGAAACCCTCGGCCGGATGGCGGTCAAGCTCCTTCAGGATTTGATTATTCATCCGGGAAGGCCGCATGTGCACCTGACCGTTAACACCGACCTAGTAATCCGGAAGAGCTTTACAGATAAATAATGAGAAAGCGTGGTTGATTGACCGCGCTTTTTTACTGCCTCTTAAGTAAATGTTTTATTTAATTTAATAAATACTTTACTAAAATTATGCAAAGAACTATACTATTCACTGTAAACGGTTACACGATTTTTAGCAAAGATAGCTTTTAGGAGGTCAGGTTTTTATGGCAAAGGGTCATAAGTTAACGGCCAAGCAGTGGATCTCACGTGCATCCTTCTGCTTTGGTAACGTTGGTCACTCGGCTTTTTATGGGGTAATGAGTACCTACTTCATTATCTTCGTCACCGGTGGCATGTTTAATGGTTTGGCAAAGTCAGTTGCCGACAAGTTGATCGGTTTGATCACTGGATTGATTGTGGCGGTCCGGATCCTCGAACTGGTTATCGACCCGCTCTTGGGGAACATAGTCGACAACACCAAGACCCGGTGGGGGAAGTTCAAGCCCTGGATCATGATTGGTAACATCGTCAGCATCATCTTACTGCTGATCCTGTTTACCGGGATCTTCGGCCTGGCCAAGGTCAACTGGGTCCTGTTTGCGATCCTGTTCGTGATCATCTTTATCTGCTTCGATATCTTCTACTCATTCTCCGATGTCTCTTACTGGGGCATGGTTCCAGCGCTGAGTGAAGACTCTGAAGAGCGTGGGGTTTACACCTCATTGGGGGCTTTTGCCGGGACGATTGGTTGGAACGGACTGACCATCATTGTGGTTCCAGTCGTTACGTTCTTTACTTACCTGGCAACGGGTCAGCATAAGGAAGGACCCATCGGCTGGTTTGCCTTCGCAGCGATTGTTTCGCTGGTGGCCCTCCTGAGTGCCCTGGCAGTTTGCTTCGGAACCAAGGAAAAGCACAACATCATCCGGAATTCCGCTCAAGACAAGACGAACATCCGGGAAGTCTTTTCTGCCATCTTCCACAATGACCAGATCCTCTGGCCAAGTCTGGCATACCTCCTGTACTCATGTGCGTATGTCATCACCAATGGTGTGCTCTTCTACCTGTACAAGTTCGTTATCGGCAAGCCTGGTGAATTCTGGATCGTTGGGGTTATCGCCACGATCATCGGGTTCTGCACCAGTCCGCTCTTCCCAATTTTGAACAAGTACATTCCACGGAAATGGCTGTTCACGGCGGGCCAGGTTTCAATGTCACTCGCCTACATCATCTTTATCTTCTTCCGGTCCAACGTCTTTATGATGGACCTCGGGCTGGTACTCTTTAACATTAACTTTGCCCAGCTGGTAACGGTCCTGACTTTGACTGATGCCATTGAATATGGTCAACTGAAGAACGGCCAACGGAACGAAGCCGTTGTTCTGGCGGTCCGGCCAATGATCGATAAGCTGACCGGTGCGATCTCCAACGGGCTGGTTGGTTACATTGCCATTGCCGCTGGAATGACCGGGACGGCCACGGCTGCTGACATGACGGCCCACGACATTCGAACTTTCGATAGCATGGCTTTCTACATCCCGCTGGCATTTGCGATCCTGGCGATCGTCGTCTTCCTGTCAAAGGTTACCCTGAGTGAAAAGAAGCACGCTGAGGTTGTCGAAGAACTGAAGGACAAACTGGCGGCTGGTCAAGATGGCGCTGCTCCGTCCGCTACTTCTGACAACGCAGGTACTGCCGATGCTGCTACCAAGGCAACGACAATCTATGCACCGGTCGATGGTAAATTAGTTCCAATGAAGGACGTCGTTGACCAGGATGGTGAGGTCTTCCCTGGAAAGGGATTTGCCATCCAGCCAACAAGTAACCACATCTACGCACCATTTGATGGTCAGATCCGCTTCACCTTTGGCACCCAGCACGCCTTCGGAATTGTTTCCGATAATGGTCTGGAGCTGTTGGTACACATTGGGGTCGGCACCGTCAATATGCGTGGCGAAGGCTTCGTCAGTCACTACAATGACGGTCAGATTGTCAAGAAGGGTGAGCTGCTCTTCGACTTCGACCGGAAGCTGATCAAGAACTCTGGTTACCAGGATACAGTGGTTAACTTCTTCACCCAGCCACACCGGGTAGAAGACGTCACGCCAATCAACTACGGTAGTGATGTTAAGCATGGTGATCAGGTAACAACGGTTAAATTTAAGTAAGGAAGGCATTGTTATGGATAAGAAGAAACTTCCCCGTTTTCTCTACGGCGGCGATTATAATCCGGAACAGTGGCCGGCTGATACGTGGGCCAAGGACATTCAGATTTTCAAGCAGGCGGATATCAATTCGGCTACGATTAACGTCTTCTCCTGGGCGCTCCTTGAGCCACAGGAGGGTCATTACGATTTTTCCAAGCTCGATCAGATCGTGGATGAACTGTCCACAGCGGGCTTTGACATCGTGATGGCGACCTCCACGGCGGCCATGCCGGCCTGGATGTTCAAGAAGTACCCAGAGGTGGCCCGGGTGGACTACCAGGGACGGCGGCATGTCTTCGGTCAGCGGCACAATTTCTGCCCAACTAGCCCGGACTACCAGCGACTCGCCAGCGGGCTTGTCACTCAGCTGGCCAAGCGCTACGGCGATAATCCGCACATCGTCGCCTGGCACGTCAATAACGAATACGGCGGTAATTGCTACTGCGACAACTGTGCCGCGGCTTTCCGTGAGTGGTTGAAGAAACGTTACCAGACCCTCGATAACCTGAACCAGGCCTGGAACATGAATGTCTGGAGCCACACGATCTACGACTGGGACGAGATCGTGGTGCCAAACGAACTCGGTGACGCCTGGGGACCCGAGGGATCGGAGACAATTGTGGCCGGCCTTTCAATCGACTACCTGCGTTTCCAGTCCGATGCCATGCTCAACCTGTTCAGGATGGAAAAACACATCATCGAACAGTACGCTCCAGACATTCCGGTAACGACCAACTTCCACAGTCTGCCGAACAAGATGGTGGACTACCAGAAGTGGGCCCGTGACCAGGACGTCATTTCCTATGACAGCTACCCGGCCTACGACGTGCCAGCCTACCAGCCGGCCTTCCTCTATGACCTAATGCGGACCCTGAAGCACCAGCCGTTCATGCTGATGGAATCAACGCCGGCCCAGGTTAACTGGCAGCCGTACAGTCCCCTCAAGCGGCCCGGCCAGATGCGGGCCACCGAGTTGCAGGCGGTGGCCCGCGGGGCGGACACCGTCCAGTTTTTCCAGCTGAAACAGGCTCTCGGTGGATCCGAGAAGTTCCACAGCGCCGTAATTGCTCACTCCGGCCGAACCGATACCCGGGCCTTCAAGGAGGTTGCCCGGTTGGGGCACGACCTCAAGCGGGTGGGCCCAGTGATCAAAGGCGCCAACGTGCATGCCAAGGTCGGTATCGTTTTCGATTGGAGCAACTTCTGGTCATTTGAATATGTTGACGGCATCACTAAGGACCTCCAGTACGTCCCAATCATTTTGGACTACTATCGGCAGTTCTATGAACGCAACATCCCAACCGACGTGATCAGTGTCGACGACGACTTTAGTCAGTACGACCTGATTGTTGCTCCGGCCCTCTATATGGTTAAGCCTGGCTTGGGCCAGAAGATCGAGAATTATGTTGCGGCGGGTGGTCACTTTATAACCAGTTTTATGTCGGGGATGGTCAACTCATCCGACAACATTTATCCGGGCGGGTACCCCGGCCCGCTGAAGAAGGTTACCGGTGTCTGGGTTGAGGAGAGTGACGCCGTTGTACCGGGTCACCAGACCAAGATCACGATTGATGGCCAGGAGCACCCGGCCCACCTGATCTGCGACCTAATCCACCTGGAAGGAGCCAATTCGTTGGGCGAGTACGCTAACGAGTTCTACGCTGGCACTCCGGCCGTGACCGAGAATAAGTATGGTCGCGGGCTGGCCTGGTACGTTGGCAGCCGCCTTGACCACGACGGCCTGTCACCGGTGATTGGCCGGGCAGTTGCAGCCAGTGGGGTAACACCACTGACCGATCGGCCGACAGCAGTGGAGATCACCAAGCGGGTCACCGCGGATGGTCAGCAACTGTACTTCGTGCTGAATATGAGCAATGACCAGCACGACCTGCCGCTGAAGTTCCGCGGCTACCATGACCTCCTGACCGATCAGACGGCCCAGCCGACGCTGAATGGTTGGGATGTCGAGATCCTGACTAAGTAACTTCCTGCTAGCTTTGTCGATATAACTTACAAAAGGTTGCACGCGCCTGATCCCGTGCAACCTTTTTTAGTTAGGGTTGGGCTATTTGAACCTTAATTAAGTTAAGGTGATGGCTCATTTGTCAATTATTTCTGTGTTCTTTTCCGCAAAGCCTGACGTGCCGGTTACGGGCGCTTATAATGGGAGCCATAGATTATTGAGGAGTGATACTGTGAGCTTAGAATTTGTCCGGGCGCACCGGACCGACCTGCCGCGAATTGTTGAGATCTACAACCAGATTATTCCCTCACGCTTGGCGACGGCGGACTTGGAGCCGGTGACAGTTGCGGATCGGACGGCCTGGTTTGCTGCCTTTGGCGAGCACCACCCGCTGTGGGTGATCAAGAATCCGGCCGGAACCATTGTTGGCTGGGTCGGCCTGGAGCCGTTCTATGGCCGGGCAGCCTACTGCCATACCAGCGAAATTGCCATCTACATTGACCAAAACGCCCGCCACCAAGGCATCGGTGGGCAGGCCCTCCAGTACGTCATCAACCAGCTTCCCCAGTTGGGCATTACGGCCATCGTGGCGTACATCTTTGGTCACAACCAGCCGAGCCTGAAACTTTTCAAGCGTTTTGACTTCCAAGAATGGGGCTTCTTGCCGCGGGTAGCCGAACTCGATGGGGTGCAGCGCGACCTGGTGATCATGGGGCGGCGCTTCGATGAATTTGATAAATTAAGATGAAAATAACCCCGCAGCCGGACTGCGGGGTTATTTGTTTGGCTATGTTATGCTGGAGCAACCTTGCTGCTGGCCTTCTTAGGAACCTTCAGGAACATCCCGGTGACAACCGCCAGGATGGTGACGAGGAACGGGAAGAAGGTCCACGGGATGAAGCGCAGTGGGTTGACCTGGAGCGCACCAGCGATGAAGACTCCGGAAACACTCCATGGAATAATGGCATTGACCGCGGCCCCGGCATCATTCAGGATCCGGGTGAGAAACTTGCGCTTGAGGCCCAGCTTGTCAAATGATTTGAGGAAGGATTGGCCCGGTAGGATGATGGCGAGGTAGTGTTCACCGACGATCAGGTTAACCCCGACACAGGTAATGGCAGTTGCCAGGGTAAGCCGACCTGGCGTTTGAATGGCGGCCGAGATGTGGTCGATGATGGCGCCAATGATGTTGAATTTGATCAACAAACCACCGAGGGCCAGGGCGAAGACAATCAGGGCCAGGGAAGTCAGCATACTGGCAATCCCACCCTTAGAAAGGAGAGCGTCAATGGTCTTGTCCCCAGTGTGGGAAACGAAGCCCATCATGATGGTCTTAGTGATGATACTGATGCTAGTAGCGGGAGCGTGGATCCAGCCGAGCAGGGCGGCGAAGAGGGAGCCGAGCCCCAGCGAAGGAATGGCTGGAACCTGCAGAATTGCTAGGACAACCAGAAGGAGGACCGGCAGGAGGGCCCAGCCAGAGATCCAGAAGCCGTTGGCCAGCCCATGCATCATCTGGTGGACGGCGTTAAGACTGACGCTGCGGGAGTTGAAGCCGAGAATGGTGTAGAGAACAAGGCAGATGACCCAGGCGGGGATGTCGGTGATCATCAGTGCCTTGATGTGTTCGTAGATGCTGATCTTACCAACACTAGCGGCAAGGTTGGTAGTCCCAGACAGCGGCGAGATGTTGGATCCGCAGAAGGCTCCAGAGACGATTACCCCAGCGGTCAGTCCAGGGTTGATCCGAAGAGTGGCCCCGATCCCGATGAAGGCGATCCCCATGGTTGAGACGGTTGTAAACGAGCTCCCGCAGGCGACCCCGACCAGGGTGCAGACGATAAAGACCGTTGGCAGGAAGAATTTTACGGAGATAATCTTGAAACCGAAGTACATGATGGTGGGGATGGTTCCGGAGAAGATCCAGGTGGCGATCAGCACCCCGATGGAGAGAAAGATGATCAGCGGATCAACGCCGGCCCGCAGCCCGCTGCGCATACCATCCATGACGGTATCCCATGAAAAGCCGCGCAACCGACCGTAGATGGCCAGCAGGGTGAAGGCGATGAACAGGGGCGCCTGGGGTTCTTGCTGCCTGATGATGATCAGGTAGCCGAGGATACACAGGATAACGATCAGGACAAAGAGACTTTCGCCAAAGCCGAGGACGGGCTCGTCCTGGCGACGATGTTTTTTAAGTAGGTTCATTTTGCATTTCCTCCCTATATGTCTAAACGAAAAAAGGCCAGCTAGATATGAGACATTGCTCAATCTAGCTGGCCCTGTATGGCGAATAGTATAGTTTGGTCCTCTTGCTAGATTGATGACACCTAGCAAAAGTTAGTTAAACACAACCCTGCTTAGGTGCGAACGTCTCTGCCCGCACCCGTTAGTGCAGACATTAGTTACGATCAGCAGCGTTGCTATAATACATGGTTGTGTTTAACTCTGATTGAATCATTACCATTCGGTCCTTTCGATATTTGTTGCCATTATTAAAACATTCTCATTTTAGTTTGTCAATTCCTAATTTAAAATTAATCTTAGTTTCTGAATGCTTAATCTTCATTCGAAGACTGAAAACTGTGCCGTTAATGATTAAGAAAATTATAAAGGAGTGTACACAGTTTAAAAGATGGACTATAATAGACAATGAAAGGAAGCATAATCATGGAAATTAATGAAGATGCTCTTAAGAACTTCCAAAACTCGAAGTTTGATTTTGTTGATGCTAAGGGTAACGATGTTGACTACAACAATCTGACTGATGACGTAACGTACACGCTACGGGACGGCAAGACAGTTGTTGAAGATGACATGAAGGCTCAAGACGTTGTTGACACTATCAACAATGAGTATGGCAAGACTTTGAATGTCTGATTTAATAACTGAATATGCTAACTTCACTAATCTTCCCAGACATTACTTGGGAAGATTTTTCATTTTTAAAGCCAAAGAAGCGAGGCAACATTGCCCCGCTTCTTTGTTTATAGGTAGTTACTATTATTCAAACTGCATACCACCATCGCATAGAATAGTCTGCCCGGTGATGTAGTCGGATTTATCGCTAGCCAAGAACTCAACAACCTTGGCAACATCGTCAGGATCAGAAAGCTTGTCGAGGGCGATCAATGATTCGTAGTCGCTCATCTTCAGTCCCTGATCATCAGCAATTTTACGCATCATCGGTGTATCGACAATTCCAGGAGCGTAAGCATTAACGGTAATTCCCTGCTTTGCCAGGTCCCGTGCGGCAACCTGGGTCAGACCACGGACCGCAAACTTGGTGCTGGAGTAGAGAAGCTCATTCTTGTTCCCTCGAACTCCAGCCTGCGAGGTAGCATTGATGATCTTACCGATGACTTCTTTGCCGTGCCGCGGTTTTTTTTCGAACTGTTCAAGGGCAGCCTGGATCCCCCACATATCACCGGCAACGTTGACGTGCATGACCTTATCGAACATCTCAGGAGTGACGTCCTTAATCCGAGTGACTGGTCCCAGACCGGCATTGTTGACGAGAACATCGAAACTGCCAAAGTGGTCAGCCGTCTGTTTAACAGCGGAGAACATCTGGTCACGATCGGCGACGTTAACGGTAACAGCTAGTGCGTCACCGCCAGCATCCTTGATCTCCTTGGCAACTTGCTGAGCATTATCACTGTTCAGATCGGCAACACTGACTGCAAAGCCGGCCTTAGCGAGCCGCTTAGCGATTGCCTTGCCGATTCCTTGACCAGCACCAGTAACCATTGCAACCTTAGTCATATTGATAGCTTCCTTTCTATAGAGATAGATAAACATCACTTACACTGTCTAGCATAGTCTTGTTTAAAACGTGTGTAAACGATTTCACTTGATAAAAGAGAAACTTACTGTTGCAATTATGTTACGAGGGGACTATAGTATTTAACTGTTGTGTTTCAAAGACATGACATATTTTAGCTAGACCAAAGTTATTTTTCACAAGCTGTCAAGGAGCAAAACTTGACAGC
>CAMCCW010000062.1 GCA_945873395.1 uncultured Lactobacillus sp.
TCGCTCAGGATGAGGATCATCCTTTTTGAATTTACCATAGCTATCGTAATAGTATTTCGAATTAGCAACAAGTTGGCCCTGCTCATTGACTGTCAGGTCCTTACCAACAATAACTCCCACGTAATTTAGATCAATTCCTTGAACGGCATGAATTGACCCGATCTCGTTTGCGGAGTTAGGTGCATCGATCCAATCCTCAAGGCGGGAGTTCCAATTCCAATGGTGGTCACCTTCCACCCAATCAGGCTGGTCACTACGCCGACTAACCCACTTCCGGCAATATCCCGCAACAACCCGGTTTTGGGATGTTGGATCGTAGTTACGCATATCATTTAAATAGTCAAAAAGATCCTGGATCGAATCACAGATCCCAAAATAGGCATCCTCACCATTGGTCAGGTAATCCCTGAAAAGGACCGGATCAAACTTTTCGCCGTGATCATTAATCCCCAGAAACGCCTTGATTCCACGGATAAAGTTATCTCCGGAGAAGGCCCGCTGATGTCCCTGTTCATGGGGCTGAATATTGATTCGGTATTCCGTTGGTAAATCGAATTGTCTAAAATTATTCTGCTGGACAACGTGCTGAAACTGTTCAGCCGTCACATCCCCGGGACGAATCTGCTGACTGGGATCATACAGCAGTACTAATTGTTTGCACTGATGAACAATCTTCAAAAGTTCATTGCCCTGTGGATCATAATTAGTTCCCCGTTCCTCGGCCACCTTTTGCGGATACTTAAAAATAACGTTCAGAACATTGTTACTCTTTGGATAGTATCTTCTTAGCCGGTGGGCCTCATCAACTATCAGGTAATCATAGTGTTTTCCCGACTTGATGAACTTGAACGCCGTGAAAACGTCAATGTCATCATCGCCATACGTCTTAAAGATCTTTTTAGCTGTCTTCTCCCAGTTGGCCTTGACAATCACTGCAACGGTCTTAGTTGGATTTTTCTTACTTAATGCTGCCGCCAGATTGGTCAACATCACCGTCTTACCGGTACCGGCCATCCCGTTGATGACAAAATTATGTTCATGGTCTTGAATGATCTCCTGGATAATCCCAGCCTGCACATCGGATAGGCGATGGAAAGGTGAATATTTGAACAGAATGGAGTTCCGGACAACATCAAGATTTGGTGTTTGAACATAATTACGTTCATAAAGATCCTGCCAGAACGGGATGATAAAGTCACTTTTAACCTGATTCTGTTGTGCGTACGGAATTATCGAATTTCCCACTGTCGAATTATCGCTGAGGACTTCCTTATGCTTACCATCAGCCGCAATGTAAGCTATCAGCTGGCTTTCAATATCATCAAGAGAATTACGAGTGATCAACTGACCAAACGACATCACTACACAATTGTAATTATGCAGAGCAAACTTGGACTGCTCCCTGAAGTGTTGTTTATACCGCTCCAGAAAGTGCTTGGTCTGACCAACATAGCTATGGGTATTACCAAAGTAAATGTATATTGAATCACCCTTTTCCAAGCGTTGCTGATCCTTAATACCAATTCGCTCATTTTTTATCGGCTGAGGAGTTTTGGAAAGCCGATCAATTTTAAATTCCTTTAGAATATACTTCTTAGCCATACATCTTACCTACTTTTGATCAATCTTAGGCCAGTGCCGTGACTGGTTATATTGAACCTTCTCTTTGATTGCATCCCCCGGGTCCACGCCTAATTTATCAAACATATAGATTAGATAAATCATCGTGTCCGCCAGTTCATCCTGCAAATGCTTCTTTTCCGTAGCGTTCAGCGGTTTGTTTGCATCACGCCATTGGAAAATCTCCAATACTTCACTAGCTTCAAGATTCGTTGAAATTGCCAAGTCCTTTAAATTATGAAACTTCGTCCAACCACGTTGATCACGAAACTTTTTAAGAAGTTCTAGGATTTGATCATAATCCATTGCTAATTTTCGTCCTTTTCTATTTTAGTTACCTACTTTATATTTTAGCTCAATATGCTAATAGTTGGTTTATTTATCGACAAATGCATCTTAAATTGCCACATTCTCTCCAATAAGCGCAAAAAGAATAAGCGCAAAAAGCTGGTAGGATCCGTTCCCCAAAATATAGGTCTCGGCATGTGTCCACACATGTGAGATTAATGGCAAAATCCGTTACGGATACTATAGGTATAACAATACAATAGCCATAAGATAAGCAAAAGGCCATCCACAAACTTTAGCGTTGGGATGACCTTTTGTTTATCGAGTTGTTGGTAACTTGTCTCCGCTTTGGAAACGTTTGTGGTTAACAAGAGGGAACCACGCCGCAACATAGTTCCCTCTCATTGCCCACAACTATATTATATCATAACAGCAAGCGTTTATTATACATTATTATTGACTTTTGTATATTTAAAACTTAACTTTTTTCTCACCGCATCTCATACTTCTTATTGTACTCATACACCAGTGCCGGTTCCTTGCCGAATCGATGGAAGTTACTCAGGCTATCGATCTGGGCCATCTCTTCTGCCGACAAGTTGAAGTCGTGAATGGCGATATTCTGCCTGATATGGTCAGCGTGCACCGCTTTGGGAATAAAGGCCACCCCGCTCTGCAGCTGCCAGCGTAAGATCACCTGAGCCGAGGATTTACCGTGACGTTCACCGATCCGCTCCAGCAAGGGATATTTTAGGATATTCCCCCGTCCCAACGGACTCCACGCCTGGGTGACAATGTGGTGAGCCCGGTTGAACTTAATCAACGGCTGCTGAGTAAGAAGCGGGTGGCGTTCAACCTGGTCAACCACTGGCATCTCAGCAGCCTTGGTCGCCAGGAGATCGGGTAGTTACTAACCCCGATGGACCGGGTCAGTCCGGCCTTCTTCAAATCCTCCATTGCCCGCCACGACTCAAAGAAATATTTCTCGGTCGGCGAATCATCAGGAGATTGACATAGTCCAGCTGTAGCTTGTGGAGCGAGTCCTTGACCGACGCAATGGCCCGGTCATAGCTTTCGTTGACCTCGGCAATCTTGGTAGTGACGAAGTACTCATCCCGCGGCACCCCGAGCTGCTTGAGGGCGTGGCCAACCTCAGCCTCGTTCTTATACAGCTGGGCCGTATCAAAAAGCCGGAAGCCCGCCGCATAGGCTTCCTTGATCGCGCTATCCATTGTCTCCTGACCATGGACCTTGTATAAGCCAAAGCCTTCCTGGGGCATCTGCTGGCCGTCTGCCAGGATCAACCATTTGTTGTCATCCATATTATCCCTCCTACTACAAAAGCCCAGCAACAATGTCTGGGCTTTACGTCTCTAATTTAATTTATCCAAAAAACTCGTCCCATAGTCACCTTTGGCAACATTAAAGTTATCCAGGACGGTCGCCCCGAAGTCGGCAAACGTCGGTCGCAGTCCTAATGACCCGCTCTCCTGCATCGATGGTGAGTAGACCAATAGCGGCACATTCTCACGGGTATGGTCAGTGCCCCGGAAGCCAGGATCATTCCCGTGATCCGCTGTGATGATCAGCAGGTCATCAGGGTGCAGGTTATCGAGGACCGTGCCCAGCCGGCGATCAAAGTCCATCAGTGCCTGGCCGAAGCCCCTGGGATCACGACGGTGGCCATACATGGCATCGAAATCAACCAGGTTGGCGAAGCAGAAACCGGTGAAGTCCCCCTTCATGACCGCGTCGACATGGTCCATACCATCCATGTTGCTTTCGTTATGGTAGCTCATGTCAAAGCCTTGCCCGGAGAAGATGTCGTTGGTCTTCCCGATGGCAATGACCTCGTACCCCGCCTGGTGCAGACGATCCAGGTCCGTCGTTCCCGTTGGCGCCAAGCTAAAGTCTCGCCGGTTGGCCGTCCGGGTAAAGTGATCCTTATCCGGGCCCACGTACGGCCTGGCGATGACCCGGCCCACGATGTACTTGGGGCCATTTAACAACGTCCGAGCAAAGTGACAGATCTTATACAATTCCGCCACCGGGATAACATCCTCGTGCGCAGCAATCTGCATGACCGAATCCCCAGAGGTGTAAATGATCAGGTCACCGGTGTCCATCTGTTGCTCCCCAAAGTCGTGGATCACTGCCGTCCCAGAATAAGGGCGGTTGACAATTACCCGCCGCCCAGAGAATTCCGCAATCTGGTCAATGATTGACTGAGGGAAGCCATTCGGGAAGGTGGCCAGTGGCTGTTTTACCGGCAGTCCCATCATTTCCCAATGTCCGTCCATGCTATCCTTACCCGCGGAGATCTCGGCCATCTTGCCGTAATACGCCAGTGGTTCACTGGCCTTGGGCACTCCCATAATGGCCGTGGTCCGCAGGTTGCTGATTCCTAGTCGACCTAGATTAGGCAGTGCCAGGCGACCCTCGTAAGCCATCCCCACATGACCGAGGGTATCGGCACCCTCATCACCGTAAGCAGCTGCGTCGGCCGCGGCACCGGTGCCGACAGAATCAAGCACGATGCCGAAGACCCGCTTATACTTCTTGTAATTTGCCATTACTTCGTGGTTCCCCCTTCGTTGTCGGCTTCACCACTTGCCCAAACCTTGGTAGCGTATACCGAGTTGAACAGTAAGGCGGCCTGCAGAGCGATCTGGGAGAGGTCCCCACCAAAGGTCCCGATGTGAACCCCCATTTGGAAACGAACGGCCAGGATGATCCAGTAAATGATGTTGGCCGTGTTGACCCAAATCCACAGTGACCAGTTTTCTTGGTATTTCAGGATGTACAGTAATTGGGCGATGAAACTAACGACCAGGTTGAAGGAGTCAAAGTATGGTAATTGACCGTGGAACATGGAGATGAAGTACCAGCCGATAAAGTAGGCAACAACCACGCCCGCGAATACCCAGCGCCGAACCTTCGGACTGAACCGCTTCGTCGCGTCGTCATGGCCCCACATGAACCAGCCGATTGGTTGTGAAATCACGTAGAAGATATCCATCACGAATGTCCCCCAGGTGTGACTCTGCCAAGCCACGTAGGTCATCGCAACACACTGAATAAAGCCGAAGATGAAGGTGATCTTCCGGCCCTTCATCCCGTAGACCAGGGCCAAGGTTCCGAAGACCCCGGACAGCATCCCGACCCAGCTATCAGGAGCGATCAGGTAAACCCCCACCTGGAGCAGTAACAGAATTGTGACGTAGATTACCTCAAAGCGTTTCCACTTGCTAAATAATTGGGTATACAGCCAACCATGGCTACTTGCATTTGTCATAATTTACCCCTCCAGACTCTTGTCGCTTAAGATGTCGAACGCTAACTTGAGTGAGGCAGTCTCACCCTTGGCCATCAAGTCATCCCCGTCAACCAGGTCATTAACCCCGGCAGCCAGGTCGCCCTCGTAAAGGACCACGTTGTTCAGAATCGACAGGGTTTCCATCCCCCGTTGCCGGCCGATCGTCATCAAGGCTCCCGACTCCATATCGGCCCCGACAATCCCCTTGCCGGACCAGAATGCTTCGTTCTTCGCATTATCATCCATGTAGAAGCCATCGTGGGAACGAATGATTCCGTAGACCGCATCCGGTGCGTACTTGTGCGCCAGGCTCATCAGCTTAAATGATGGTACGGCGGGGTAGATCCCCGGAACATATTTTTGCGTCAGGCCATCATCACGGACAACCCCTTCACCGATGATCAGTTCGCCAAAGCCAATGCCACTCTGCATGGCCCCAGCTGAACCAACCCGGATCACCTTTTTGACATTAACATTGTGGAGCTCCTCGACCCCAATTCCGGCGGATGGGGCCCCGATTCCGGTCGACATGACAAGGATTCGCTTGCCACGGTAATTTCCTAGAATGGACTTGTATTCACGGTTAAAGGCCCACTCTTGAACGTCATCTAGGTAGGCTGCAGCTTTGTCAACCCGGGCCGGGTCACCGACAATAACGGCACTATCAGTATTAATTGCAGTGGTCAGTTGGGTATGTGGTTGTTTTTCTTCAGTCATTTCTAGTCCTCCGTTTCGATAATCTTCTGCAACGTTTGGCGATCAGTTATTTTGATTGTCGAGCGGGTAATTTCGATTACCGCAATATCAGCTAGACGTTTCAAAACCCGATTAATGTTACGGTATGAAGTATCAACCTCATAGGTGATTCGCTCACGGGTAATCGGCACCTTCTCATTGTCACAATGCAAGAGAAACAGCCCAATCTGCTGCAAGGCAGAATGCATGCTGTAGCGTTCCATCCGTTTGGTCAAATGGTAGATCTGTTCAGAAAGATTGCTAATCAGGCGATCTGCGAAGCGATGGTCTTTCTGCGACCATTCCACGAAGTCCGCATTCCGAATCTCTAAGACGGTCACCGGGGAGATATTGATAATTGATGCACTATACGGTCGCTTAATAATTGCTTCCTGCTCTCCCAGAAACATCCCTGGATCGTAGACATCGAGCACCACTTGCTTGCCGTTCGGCGAATTTAGGAAAACCTTAACTCGGCCACTAACCAGCAAATAGGTGTTATCGTAACTCTCGTCCTGATGCAGAAGGAACTTCTTGGTTTCAAAGTGCTTAACCTGCATCCGTTCAAGGATATTGAGCGGCACCGTCTTCATCAGTAGACGAACCCGATCATTAGCGTTGATTGCTTCATATACCTCATTAATACTCAAGAGGATCACCTCAACTCTATATGTTCATTATATTGGATAGCGCTTACATTAACTATGTCAGCTGTCCTGCAATCATCATAAATTTAGTTGTTTTTATATCATAATTTTAACATTTTGGGGACATTTGTCCTAAGAAAAGTTGGGCTTACCTGATTTTCCACGTTCATAATCCCAAGTACATCGAATCTCTGTTATGATAGAAGATGTGAAATTTCGACAATAGTGAGGAATCATCATGATTGGAACATATGTAAATGTTGTCGCAATCCTGGTCGGCACCACCATCGGCTGTCTGCTGAAACGCGGCATCAGTAAGAAATATGAGCACGCCCTCTTTACGGTGATGGGGCTCGCCGCACTGGGGATCGGGCTCGAAAATGTCGTCAATAACCTGCCGAAAAGCCGCTATCCGGTGCTCTTCATCGTCAGCTTGGCCCTCGGGACCCTCCTGGGAACCTGGTGGGACCTCGATGCTAAGTTTGACCACCTGATCAAGCGCTTTGGTGGGAAATCCCAACTGGTCAAGGGGCTGGCCACAGGAATCCTCCTCTGCTGCATCGGTGCTCTTTCGATCGTCGGTCCCGTGATGGCCGCAGTTCGTAATGACCAGACAATGCTCTACACCAATGCCACTCTCGACCTGGTGACCACCATCGTCTTCGGGGCCAGTTTCGGCTGGGGAATGCTCCTCTGCGCTCCAGTACTATTCTGCTGGCAGGGCGGGATCTACCTGGTCGCCAAGTACCTCTCGGCGTCCTTTTTCACCGGTCCCCTGGTCACCGAGATTGCGATCGTCGGGGGCTTTCTAATTGCCTCCACCGGGCTTTCTCTGCTCAAGATTCGCGACGTCAAAACCCTTAATATTCTGCCGTCCTTGCTCATCCCGATCATCTTCTTTATCTTCCGGGATCTGACAGGACTATTCTAAAATAAAAGCGGTGAGAACTTCTGTGCGTTCTCACCGCTTTTAGTATTTCAATATTAAATTACCAAACCGTCTTCTTACCATCAACCATCTTCTCCTTTGGCGGAAGCTTTGCTAAGTGGTACATATTGTAGACAGCTAGACAGGTCGCCCCGATCCCACACAGGTAGTACCACGGTTCATTGAAGAATGGTGAAACGTTTAAGTACCAGCTGAGCTTAGGAATCCACATCAGCGTAACTTGAATTAAGATTACCCATTGCAGACCCATCGAATTGCCATATCTGGTACCGCTGACACCGCGCTTCGTCCACGTCCGCCAGGTCCAATACGTGAATACATAATTGGTAAATGGCCAGGAAATAAAAATTGCTGCGTTGCTAATTCCACCAATCATTGATAGTATCCACATATTTACCGTGAAGCTTAATGCAATCATTCCTAGGGCCCAGATTGTAGCTTGGTTTTCAGAAACTTCTCCCTTTGCTAAGCCTGCGAACTCCTCTTTTCGGTTGTGCTTGATAGAATAAACAATGCAATATGCTTCTAGGCAGACCCAGATAGGAAGACCTATTCCCATCAAAACAAATAGCCAGAAGAAATGATTCTTTACGGCGAGAACCCAGAAAGTTATAGTCCCAATAGTATCAATGGTAATCATCCAGCAATGGAGGAAAAGTGGATATGGATCAACCTTTTCCCTGATGATTTGCTTAAGCGCCTGGGTATAGAGCAGATACCCAAAGCTCATACAGAGGACCCACGAGATAATCGTGCCAATATTCTGTTGACTGAATGTCATATGTTGAATCAATTGCTCCGGCATGTGTTGCAAATAGTGCATATACATAATGAACATCCTCCCTTTAATTGAACTTCCAATTTAAAAATAGCAATTGCTTAAAGAAAAGAGTGATACGATTTTAGTCTTTCGTATCACTCTTGAATATTATCTGTTTCAAATAAGGAGACATTTGTTCAATTATCTGTTTAGTTAACCTTGATGGGTCGGTCTGGCAACCATTCGCCAACCACTCCTCCATTACACCAACCATTCCAAAACAATAAAACTTGATTTCAAACTTACTTTGTTCACTCAGAGCAATTGGGTTATGCTCAGCAATTAAATCATATAAGTATTTCTCTGCATATTCTTGCAGGAACTTACTTAAAGAATTTTGACCTTGATATTTTAGTCCATTAGCTAGTAAAGAGTGATTATCCTTAAGAAGACATAGCCCTTGGTACAGTATAAATTGATATCCTTTATGGCTTTGCTGAAACGTTTGCCTAGCTATATCCTTAACAACCGAATTCAATAATTCATACTTATCCTTGTAGTGACGATAAAACGTCGCTTTGGAAACTCCCGCCTGCTCCAAGATCGATTGGGTGGTTATCTCTTGAATGTCACCTTTCTGATCCATCAGTTGGATTAATGAATCTTCTAGCTTACTTGACAGATTCTTTTTCAAAATGTTCTCCTCACACTGGCTATAAAATTGCAACCATATTCGAATACTTAAACCACAGGTCCGCACTGTTAACTCATGCCATCTCATGATATAATATAAGTATACAAAAAGCAGGCCCGTTAAAAAGACGGTGGCCTGGTTACATCAAATCAATAAAAGATCGTCCGTGAACCGGCCAAAGT
>CAMCCW010000063.1 GCA_945873395.1 uncultured Lactobacillus sp.
AAAACGGTAAGAACAAGAATTTATCTTATCCTTACCGAATATCATAGAACCAAATTACTCAACAGCTTTTTCTCAGCTGATTTTAATTATTTTTTCATAGTTACTAAGCAGTGCCGCGGTCTGGACCTCAACAACACTATTACCGTTAAAACGGGCAAACACCATCGCCTCATTGAGAAACTTTTTTACCACTTTAGGACTTTCGCCAGCATTAATGGCATTATCTGCCTGCAATAATTTGACTCGTGGTAGGTAATAAGTAACATGATTGCCTTCACAGATCTTAAGTACTTCTGCCAGGACCTGATCACTAGCATCAAGTTGCTTAAGCAAGGAATGATATTCCGCACAGTAATACAACAACGTGACAATCCGCAAATAATAAACTTGCGGAGCCCCAATCAGATCTTCCCCTTTTTTAGAATGCAAAAACGCCATTACCTTGGAGAAGAAGAACTCTGCGTGCTTCATCGAATTTTGTCGGGCATATAAGATCCCCGAGCCCAGGTAAGCCAGTTGCGAATAGATCGTCTGATGCTTTTCATCCAGTTCATCAAGGATCTTAGTGAAGTTAAACAGGGTCGTTGAAATTTTCTTGTTGGTTAAAGTAGATGCCATCCCCTTCAGATAAAAGTACTGCATCTTATCATCGACCGACTTTAACTCGTCAACATGGATCTCTTTCAGTTTTTGGATGGCCTGCGGGTAGTGCTCACTCATTATTGCACATTCAATCTCGTTAAGAAGCTGCCGAACATGCCTAGCCGAAGCATTATCTTGGTTCAAATCATCAATTGACAGGCCCAGACGATCACATAATTGCTCCAAGATTGAAAACGAAGGTACCTGACCGTTATTTTCAAACTTACTAAGTGTCGACTGTGTACAGATCCCCTTGCTTAGGGCTACCTGTGAAAAGCCGAGCCTCTTCCGTTGTTGAATAAAACGTTTAGTATCCATTTCCTCACCCTATCTTTTAATTAGATATGAATGCCTAGCGAGATCTTAGCAAAGCGACTCATCCGTGAAATATCCCAAGCAGGCTCCCAGACCAGGTTAATGTTGCACTTTTCAACTCCTTCAACTGAGGTCACTGCCTTGGTAATTGCATCGTTTAAGACATCCCCGAGTGGACAGCCCATCGTCGTTAGGGTCATTGTCACCGTGCACTCACCATTGTCATCGACTTCCACCTTGTAGATCAGTCCCAGGTTAACCAGGTCAATGCCCAACTCGGGATCAATGACCTTCTCCAATGCACTGAGGACCTTGTCTTCTACTGGTGATAATGATTGATCATTTTCTTCTGCCATTATCATTCCTCCAAAAGCTGTCCTTTGTTTAACCAATTGATCCTTCCATTTCAAAGCTAATCAACCGGTTTAATTCCACCGCGTATTCCATCGGGAGCTGTTTCGTAAATGGTTCAACGAAGCCCATGATAATCATTTCGGTCGCCTTAGCCTCAGAAATACCCCGACTCATCAAGTAGTAAAGCTGTTCTTCGGAAATCTTGGATACCTTGGCCTCGTGCTCCATTGCAACGTGCGAATTATCAATTTCGTTATAAGGAATGGTATCTGAAGACGACTGATCATCCATAATGATTGTATCACACTCAACATGGGCCTTCGAACCGTCGGAGTGCTTACCGAAGCGAACCGTGCCCCGGTAGTCGGTCGAACCACCGGTCTTGGCAATCGACTTAGAGACAATCGAACTCGAGGTGTTCTTGGCATTGTGGATCATCCGGGCACCGGAATCTTGGTGGATACCGTTACTTGCCACCGCGATTGACAGCATCGTTCCCCGAGCACCTTCACCGTTCAGGTAAACACTTGGGTACTTCATCGTGACCTTCGAACCAAGGTTACCGTCGACCCACTCCATTGTTGCGTTCTCAGCCGCGGCAGCCCGTTTCGTCTCCAAACTGTAGACATTATCCGACCAGTTCTGAATGGTGGTGTACCGACAATAGGCATCCTTGCAGACATTGACTTCCACCACGGCTGCGTGCAGGCTATCGGAGGAGTAGTTCGGGGCGGTACACCCCTCAACGTAATCGATGCTGGCACCCTCATCAACGATAATCAGCGTTCGCTCAAACTGTCCTGAATTTTCAGCATTCAAACGGAAGTATGCCTGGATTGGGGTCTTGGTCTTGACTCCCTTAGGTACGTAAATGAAAGAACCCCCTGACCAGACCGCCGCATTAAGGGCCGCAAATTTATTGTCGGTCGGCTTAACCAGCTTACCGAACCACTTCTTGAAAAGTTCTGGATACTTCTGCAGGGCCGTATCCGTATCCGTAAAGATAATTCCCAACTTCTCAAATTGCTTTTTCATGTTGTGGTAGACAACCTCAGACTCGTACTGGGCAGAAGAACCAGCAAGATACTTCCTTTCCGCCTCCGGAACCCCCAGCCGGTCAAATGTCCGCTTCAAGTCGTCCGGAACGTCTTTCCAATCACGGAACTTCCGGTCAGTCATCTTTTGGTAGTACAGCATGTTCTTCAGGTCAAGCTGTGACAGATCTGGACCAAACTTCGGCATCGGCAACTTCTTGTAGATGTGGTAAGCCTTCAACCGGTAGTCGAGCATCCATTGTGGTTCATGTTTTTCCGCTGAAATCCGCCGAACGGTTTCTTCAGTTAATCCCCGGCCCGTTGAATATTCCGGCTTCACATCATCATGAAAGCCGTATTCATACTGGTCGTTGTTTACAATACTGGCCGCGTCGTTACTCATTATTGCTTTCCTCCTTATCGTCCTTTAGCAATGCCCGTTGTAATGCCCACCACGATAACGTGGCACACTTAATTCGTGCGGGAAATTCCATGATACTCGTTAAGATCCGTGCATCCCCAAGCTTCTCTAAATCCTCTTCCGAGTGTTGCTTGTTGATCGCCATGTCCGAGAAGATCTTAGCCATTTCCAGAGCCTCCTCGGTCGTCTTGCCCTTGACAGCGTCGGTCATCATGCTAGCTGAGGCCTGGCTGATCGTACAGCCATCGCCGGTATAGGCAATATCCTTCACCTTCCCGTCGGCAACCTTAACCTGTAAATTGATTGTGTCCCCACAGGTCGGGTTATGCAAGGTCATGGTATTGGTCGAGTCTGCCAGTTCTCCCTTGTTGTGCGGGTGGTTGGCATAATCCAAAATCACTTCACGGTATAAACCCTTTAACTTAGATAGTCCCAATCTTGAAGAACTCCTTTGTTTCTTTAATCGCATTAAGCAGCTGATCTGCGTCTTCCTTGATGTTGTAGAAGTAGAAGCTGGCCCGGGCAGTCGCCGTCAAACCCAGCGTTTCCATTAACGGCTGTGCACAGTGGTGGCCAGCACGAACTGCCATGCCATCCATGTCAAGGGCCGTCGCAACATCGTGGGGGTGAAGTCCCTTAATATTAAAGGACAACACGCCGGTATGTTTAGCTGGATCATGGGGGCCATACACTTCCACATCCGGAATAGCCAGCAGCTTTGGCAAGGTATAGTCAACCAGCTCTTGCTCCTTGGCCTGAACGTTCTCCATTCCCAAGGCATTGAGGTAGTCGATTGCTGCACCGAGACCCACGGCACCTGCAACGTTTTGTGTCCCGGCTTCAAACTTGAACGGAATATCGGCCCAAGTACTCTGATCACGGTGCACAGCAGTAATCATCTCACCACCATACTGGTACGGTGGCATCGAGCGTAACAGGTCGGCCTTCCCGTACAAGACCCCAATCCCCATCGGGCTCATCATCTTGTGACCCGAAAAGGCATAGAAGTCGACATCCAGGTCTTGAACGTCGACCGGCATATGGGGAACGGCCTGAGCACCGTCACCAACAATGACGGCCCCATGCTGGTGGGCCAACGCTGCCAACTGTTTCAGCGGCGTCACCACCCCGAGGACGTTGCTGGCGTGGGTAATAGCGACGATCTTCGTCTTGTCAGTAATCTTCTTGTCTGCATCAGCCATATCTAGTTCGCCGTCAGCCGTCAGCTCGATATACTTCAAAGTGGCCTTTTTCCGCAGGGCCAATTGTTGCCAGGGGATCAGGTTGCTATGGTGTTCCATCACGGAGATTACAATCTCATCACCTTCATGGATATTCTGTTCACCATATGTAGCGGCCACCAGGTTGAGTCCGTCAGTGCAGCCCTTGGTAAAAATCACTTCGTTGGCTGAACCGGCATTGATAAAGTGCTGGACCTTCTTCCGGGCATCCTCGTAGTCCCGGGTTGCGCGTTCGGCCAGGGTGTGGACACCGCGGTGAACATTGGCATTATCCGTCTCATAAAACTTGGTCAGGGCCGCGATCACTTGCTTGGGCCGCTGGACCGTGGCAGCGTTGTCCAAGTATGCTAGTCGTTCATCATTGACCCGTTGCTTAAGGATAGCAAAGTCCTTAATTGCATCATTGATATTGTTGGCCATCGGTAAGTTTCCTTTCTAGAATCGTCACCAGTTTATTACGGACATCCTTGGATGGAATGGCACTCAGAACCGCTCCTAAGAAGCCCCGGATAACCATCCGTTCCGCCTGCTTGCGTGGAATACCCCGACTCATCAGGTAGTACATCTGGTGAGGATCCACGGGACCGACACTGGCCGCATGTCCGGCTTCAACATCATTTTCATCAATCAGTAGGATTGGGTTGGCGTCCCCGCGGGCCTGGTCAGACATGATCAAAACCCGGTTTTGCTGGTCCGCCTTCGATCCATGGGCACCATGGATGATCTGACCAATCCCGTTAAAGATCAGTTCCGAACCCTCAAGAATGACTCCCCGTTGGTTGATCAAACCAGTGGTGTGCTTACCGCGGTTAGTGACCCGGTTGTTAATGCCGACCTCTTGTTGCCGCGTCGTGACAGCGATCATTTTGGAATTAGCGTAACCACCTTCACCTAGCAGTTCGGAGTCCATATCACCGACAGTATTGCCATCGTTCATCAGGCCGACCGCCCACTCAACATGAGCATCGCGACCAATATCCGCCCGCCGCTTAAAGTAAGTGTGCGTGTGGGAACCCAATTCATCTAATGACGAGAAGTCGATCTCACTGTTGTCTTGGGCAATCAGTTCAATCATCATGTTAGCAGGCTCTTCGTTCTCGCCCACAGTCGTCAGGTGCTGGATAAACTTGACCTTGCTTCCCCGGTCAGCAATCACCAAGATATGGGAAATCAGTGGTTCGTCTTGGGTATTGTCCTGAATCAGTTCAGCTTCGATTGGCTTTTCAATCTGAACATTTCGTGGAATATAGAGGAACAAACCAGCGTTAAGGTAGGCCAGGTGGTAAGCCGTCAGCAAATTCTCCTCAGGCTTAATAGCCGTCATGAAGAACTTGTTGAACAGGTTTTCGTGTTCACGAGCAGCCGTGAAGATATCCGTTAATATCACGCCAGCATCTTGGAGCTCCTTTGGCAAGGCAATCTGAATCGTCGACTGCCCAAACTGAACAACCTTGATCACCTCGTGGTCAGCCTCGTCTTCAAGAACCGCCTGTGGATCCGACGCTACCCACTTCAAAGGCTGGTTCTTAATCAGTGGCCAGTCGTGGAACTTAAACCGTTGCATTTTTGGCAGTTGCAGTTTGTCCATCAACTTATAAGCCTCCAGGCGCCGATCCAACAGGCTTTGCGGCTCATTGTTCTCTTCGCTAGCAGTAACTAGCTGCTGTTCTACTTTCAATTCTGTCATTGTCGGGCCTCCTAGTCTTCGTCATCGACAAGTTTAATATCCAGCCCTAATTCATCACGCAGACCAGCATACCCTTCATCTTCCAGCTTCTTGGCCAGGTCAGGGCCACCTGTCTTAACAATCCGGCCGTCCATCATGACATGAACAGTGTCCGGAACGATGTAGTTCAACAGCCGTTGATAGTGAGTAATGATCAGGGAACCAAAGTTGTCACCACGCATTGAGTTGACACCCTTAGAAACCACCTTCAGGGCATCGATATCAAGGCCGGAGTCGATTTCATCCAAGATGGCGAAGCTCGGTTCAATCATTAACAACTGCAGAATTTCGTTCCGCTTCTTCTCACCACCAGAGAAGCCTTCGTTGAGGTAACGTTCCGTCATTGATTCATTCATGTCCAGCAACTTCAGGTTCTTATCCAACTTTTTAATAAAATCCATTACTGAAATCTGGTCATCATCAGCCCGTCGCGCATTGATTGCGGCCCGAAGGAATTCGGCATTGGTAACCCCTTGGATTTCTGCTGGGTACTGCATAGCAAGGAAGAGTCCCTTGCGTGCCCGTTCATCAACTGGCATATCAATAATGCTCTCCCCATTGAGTAAGATGTCACCCTGGGTAACGTGATAATTTGGTTGCCCCATAATCGTCTGTGACAAGGTAGACTTACCGGTTCCGTTCGGCCCCATGATCGCATGAATCTCCCCTGTCTTCATGCTGAGGTTAATGCCCTTCAAGATTTCCTTTTCCTTCTTGCTTTCTTCGTCCTTAACCGAAACGTGTAAATCCTTAACCTCTAGAGTTGCCATAAACTTCATCCTCCTGGCATAAAAAATATTCCGAAATAATATCAAGGGAAATTATATATTCCCATATATTATTCATTATATCCAAATAATGTAAAAATACTATTCTTTATTAAAATTAATCAAGCGCTTTCTCCCCCGTGATGATAAGTGTATACTGTAAATATAGTAATTGTCTTTTTATATAATTTTGGAATATTATGTGTGGGGTAATTGAATAATGGATCAGCAAAGTTATATTCTTCATTCCTTTGATTGCTTAAATGCACCGACTTCTGCCCGGCTGCATGACATGGGACTCTGCGAGGGCTGCCCGATTAAGGTAATTCAACGCTATCCCTTCCATGGCCCAGTCATCATCGAAAACGACCACCAGCGAATTGGTTTACGCTACAAGGTGTTTTCTCAGCTAACGGAGGTTTCTTACTAAATGGCAACAGTTGCATTGATTGGAAACCCTAACACGGGGAAAACCACTCTTTTCAATTCATTAACCGATAAATACGCCTACGTAGGTAACTGGACGGGGGTCACGGTAGAAAAGAAACAAGGGCACCTAAAAGGGACCGATATCGTGATGGTCGACCTACCCGGTGTGTATTCGCTGGACCCCCTGACGAAGGACGAAGGGGTGGTCGCTAACTACCTGATGCACAACAAGCCTGAACTGATCCTTGACGTAACCAACGCCAGTCAACTCCGGCGGAACTTATTGCTCACCATTGAGGTCCTCGAACTAGGGTATCCGGTTATCCTGGTGCTTAATATGATCGATGACCTGAAAAGGACCGGCTACGAGTACGATACGAAGGTGCTTGAAGAGGCCCTTGGCTGTAAGGTCATGACGACCAACGCGCGCAGCCACAAAGGAATCGAAAAATTACGGGCTAGCACAATCGACTACGCCAATATTCCGGCCGTGCAATTGAAACTAGACTACCCGTCAATGGTGCAACAGGCCATCCGTCAGGCAATGACCGCCCTGGTAAAGGACTATCATTACACCCCACAGGTGGCCCGCTGGCTAGCAATTCAATTTATCAATCAAAACAAGGTCATCCGCCAGTTTGCCAAGGAGCAGAACTTGCAACCCCTGCTCAGCCAGCAGCAATACTACGATGCGCAAAAATTTGACGAGCGGCTGTTCAATACCCGGCTCCACTTTATCGAAGACTTGCTTTCTAAGGCTCGGCACCAACTCCAGAGTAGTGATAGCATTCATTTTACGAGCAAGATTGACAAGGTTGTCACTAACCCCATCCTGGGACTGCCGATCTTTGCCCTAATCTTTTTTGTCATGTTTAAACTGTCCTTTGACTGGGTGGGAACGCCCCTGTCGAATCTTTTGGACCAGTTCATTTCCGGACCAGTGTCCTCAACCGCGGATAACTTTCTTAAAAGTATCGGTGCCATCCCCGCCCTGCGCTCGCTAATTGTCAACGGAATAATCGCCGGAGTTGGTGGGGTGCTGGCCTTTATCCCGCAAATTTTCATGCTATTTGCCTGTATCTCGATTCTGGAAGATTCCGGCTACATGGCCCGGGCAGCCCTGGTCACTGACCGGATAATGCAGCTGATCGGGCTTAACGGTAAGTCATTTATCCCGTTGATCATCGGTTTCGGGTGTAACGTTACTGGGATCATGGCGGCCCGCACCATTGAGCAGCCAAAAGAACGACTGATCACCACGCTGATCATGCCCTACATGAGCTGCTCTGCTCGCCTACCAATCTACAGCCTGTTTGTGGCAGCCTTCTTCCCTCATCACCAGGCTTTAATCGTTCTTTCCCTCTACTTTCTGGGAATCGTCGTGGCGTTGGGGATGGCCAAGTTTTACCAGGTGATTTTCAAGGCCCAGGAGAGCTCGATCTTCGTGGTCGAATTACCACAATACCACTTGCCGCGGCCTGATATTATCTGGCACGGTACCTGGGATAAGGGCAAGGGCTTCATTAAAAAAGCTGGTACAATCATCTTCGCCGGGACCGTCCTCATCTGGGCACTCTCCAGCTTTGGACCCAGCGGATTCACTACTAACTCCACAACAAGTTTTGCGGCAGGCCTCGGCCACTTCCTGGTCCCCGTCTTTCGGCCAATCGGTTTAATGCAGTGGCAGGCAATCAGTGCCCTGTTCACGGGGGTTCTGGCCAAGGAGGTCATTACCTCCAGTATGATGGTCATGTTCCACACCAGCAGTAAGGCCGTATTGATTGCCGCCCTGGGACACTTCATCTCACCAGTTTCTGCCTACGCACTGCTGGTATTCATTCTGCTATACATGCCTTGTTTTGCCACCCTAGCAACCATCAAACAGGAAACCGGGTCTGCCAAGTGGGTCTGGTATTCCGTCATCAATAGCCTGGTGGTGGCCTACGTTATGGCGTTTATCTTCTTTCAAGTCGGACAACTTATTATTGGGTGATTTATTATGAAACTTCTTATCAATTTTCTGATTATCTTAACAATTAT
>CAMCCW010000064.1 GCA_945873395.1 uncultured Lactobacillus sp.
TAGCGGACGCGCAACAACTTTGTCAGCCATCTCTTTCACCTCACAAAATATTATACCTGTTATTTTTCGTCTATATGTTAACTAAGATGAAGTTCAAAATGAAAAAGCAATCAAACACTTACTATCAATTGTAAATGCTGATTGCTTTTTTCACGCTCAATATTATAAGTTTTGGTAGGGTTTTGGTAGGGAACAATGTTGCTTTTTATAGATTTGAATTGATTTTGCACCATTCAAATGCCGTTAAATTAGGATTCCGCTATCAAGTTAATAAGCAACATCACTCGTACTCAATAGTCGAAGGCGGCTTACTCGTAACATCATAAAGGATGCGGTTAACGTGGTCGACTTCGTTTACGATCCGGACCGAGATCTTCTGTAGAACATCCCATGGAATCTTGGCAAAGTCAGCGGTCATTCCGTCAATGGAGGTCACTGCCCGAATAGCAACCGCGTAGTCGTAGGTTCGGCCGTCACCCATTACCCCAACGGAACGGATGCCTGGCAGAACAGTGAAGTATTGCCAGATCTTCTCGTCGAGGCCGGCCTTCTTGATCTCATCCCGCAGGATCGCGTCGGATTCACGAACAATTTCCAGCTTTTCAGGAGTGATTTCACCGATCACCCGAATTCCCAGGCCAGGGCCAGGGAATGGTTGCCGCCAAACGAGTTCGTGCGGAATACCCAGCTTTTCACCCAGTTCACGGGTCTCATCCTTGAAGAGCTTGCGCAGCGGTTCAATCAGCTTGAAACCAAGCTTCTTCGGCAGACCCCCAACATTGTGGTGGGACTTGATCGTCTGGGCAGTATCAGTTCCAGATTCGATCACATCAGTGTACAGGGTACCCTGGGCCAGGAAGTCGGCATCGGGAATCTTCTTGGCTTCTTCGTTGAAGACTTCGATGAATTCTTTTCCGATGATCTTCCGCTTCTTTTCAGGGTCAGTGACACCCTTCAGCTTACCAAGGAAGCGGTCGGCAGCGTCAACCTTGATGATGTTAACCCCGAGGTCCCGATTCAAGGCATTCATGACCTGGTCGGCCTCATTCTTCCGCAACAGGCCGTGGTCCACGAAGATGCAGGTCAGTTGGTCACCGATGGCCTTGTGGATCAAGACGGCCGTAACACTGGAGTCAACCCCACCAGACAGGCCGAGGATGACCTTCTTGTCACCGACTTCTTTACGAATGTGTTCGATCTGCAAGTCGATGAAGTCGTCCATCGTCCAGTTATCGTTGGCGCCACAAACGTCAAAGGCAAAGCGCCGCAGGATGTCGAGCCCGTATTCGGAGTTCCGCACTTCGGCGTGGAACTGGATTCCGTAGAACTTCCGCTTGTCATCCGCAATGGAGGAAATTGGGCAGTTCTTGCTGGTGGCCGTTACCTTGAAGCCATCGGGGGCCTTGGTAACCAGATCACCGTGACTCATCCATACATACTGCTTCTTTGGCAGGCCCTTGAAAAGGACTGCATCGTCGTCGAGCACCTCAATGTCGGCCCGACCATATTCGGAGTTTTCGGCCTTCTCGACCTTACCACCGAGATCGTAGGACATCAGTTGCATCCCGTAGCAGATCCCCAGGATCGGAATGCCCAACTTAAAGATTTCTGGATCAACCTTGAATGCATCTGGATCATACACACTGTTTGGCCCACCAGAGAAGATGATTCCCTTAAGGTTCTTGATCTTCTTGACCTCGTCGGCCGTAATCTTATGCGACAGCAGTTCGGAGTACACCCCAAAGTCCCGTAGCCGTCGGGTAATCAGCTGGTTGTACTGGCTCCCGAAATCAAGCACGATGATCTTATCGAATGCATCTAAATTGACGTTTGCCACAATGCCACTTCCTTTGATTGAAATTTTATTCTTAGAGGCTAGTTTACAGGCTAGAAGCCGGACGGTCAACCACATTCGGTGATTAATTGTTGTGTTTTTACCGTCATTCTTATTATATCCATAAGCTGGGCGAATGTTCATCCCCTAATTGCGAAAATCGGTTATCTGAATTAAAAAACGAACCAGCGGGCTGCTGATCCGTCCAAGGAATATTTATGTGTGTAGATTGATGGGTATAGATTAGTTAGGCTATTCATTCAAAGCTGCGGCCAGGAGCGCTAATTCTTGGGCAACCGCCTGTTCATCAAGCTGGGTATGTTCCATATCAACAACCGTAATCATCTTTCACCCTCCTTTCTGTTCATGGCCAAGAAATGTTCAACAATGTTATCGACCGTGAAGCCATGCCGGGCCACGATCTCATGGCCATCTCCACTCTGGCCAAATTGATCGACCCCGATCACGTCGCCATCGAGGCCCACATACTGCCGCCACATCACTGGTGACGCCATCTCGACGGCTAACCGGGTCCGCAGATGGTCCGGCAATACTTGTTCACGGTAGGCCGCCGGTTGCTGGTTAAAGCGTTCCATGCTGACCATCGATACGACCCGGACCTTGATGCCATGCTGCTTAGCCAGGCGTTCCCGGGCGGCCAGGGCCAACGATAATTCCGACCCACTAGCCATGATGATGCCTTGTGGTTTATGAGCGTCGGCGACCACGTATGCTCCCCGTTCACCCAGTGCCCCCACCGTTTCATCAAGAACAGGCAGTCCCTGACGAGAGGCAATGATCACACTTGGCCGGTCGGTCGTCTTGGCGATAGTCTGCCAGACAGCCACCATTTCGTTGGCATCGGCGGGCCGGAAGACCTGGACGTTGGGAATTGTCCGCAGCATAGCTAGTTGTTCTACCGGCTCATGAGTGGAACCATCCTCACCCACGGCCAGGGAATCGTGCGTCAGGATAAAGATCGACGGAATCTGCTGTAGGGCCGCCAAGCGAATGGCCGCTTTCAGATAGTCGCTGAACACCATGAAAGTTGAGCAATAGGCCCGACTGCCACCGTGAAGATTGATTCCGTTGGTAATCGCCGCCATCGCAAACTCCCGGACGCCAAAGTAGATATTGCGTCCCCCGTAGTTAGCTGGTTTGAAGGTATCGTAGCCCTTCAAGAGAGTCTTGTTGGACGAGAAGAGGTCCGCTGAGCCACCCCAGAGCTGCGGATTGCGCTTGGCGAGATCCTGCATTACCTCGGAATTGGCAATCCGGGTTGAAACCTGGTCCCCAGATTGATGGTGGTTAGCCAGGTCCCGAATATCCAAGCGCTGACTAGTCAGTTGGTCAGCCTCGTCAGGAAATTCCCGTTGATAATCAGCAAAGAGTCCCCGCCATTCGTTGTAGCGCTTCTTCTTGCCAAACACGTACTGGGCAAATTGTCGGTAAACATCGTCCGGATATTCAAATGGTGGATACTCCCAACCATAGTTTTCCCGGGTAATCGCCAGGTTAGCATCTCCCAGCGGGGCCCCGTGGACCTTGCTAGTCCCCTCGTCCGGTGAGTTATAACCGATCGTCGTCTTGACCTCAATCAAGGATGGTTGAGCTGATTTCTGGGCGCGGCTAATCGCCCGGGCAATGGCATCCATGTCATTACCATCTTCAACCAATTGGTAATCCCAGTGAGCCGCTACGAAACGTTCCCCGATATTTTCACTGCAACTGAGGTTCAACGGGCCATCCAGGGAAACATCGTTGGAATCATAGAGCACAATCAGCCTACCCAAGCGGTTCTTCCCGGCTAGTGCCATCGCTTCACTGGCAACACCTTCCATCAGGTCACCGTCACCGACAATTGAGTAGGTGAAGTGGTCAATGATCGGGTAACCCGGTTTGTTGTACTGAAGGGCCAGGTGCCGTTCAGCCATCGCCATCCCCACGGCCATCGCAAAGCCCTGCCCCAGGGGGCCAGTGGAAGCATCCACTCCCGGCGTTAACCGATACTCAGGATGGCCCGGGGTCCGGGAACCGAGCTGCCGGAAGTCCTTGATATCGTCGATTGATAGGCCAAAGCCGTTAAAATGCAGGAGGCTGTATAAAAGTGATGAACAGTGCCCACCGGAAAGGACAAAGCGATCGCGGTTTAACCATTGTGGATCACTTGGGCTAAAGTGCATGAACTTTTCCCAGAGGGTGTA
Organism: uncultured Lactobacillus sp.; assembly: GCA_945873395.1. Classification (GTDB taxonomy): domain Bacteria; phylum Bacillota; class Bacilli; order Lactobacillales; family Lactobacillaceae; genus Limosilactobacillus. The sequence continues at coordinate 4,039 of CAMCCW010000064.1, forward strand.
AGCCAGCGGTGCCATCCCCATTGGCGAACCAGGGTGGCCGCTCTTAGCCCGTTCAATCATATCTATACTCATAAAGCGCAGGGCATTTACTGCCTGCTGATCTTGATCAGTGAACTGCGACTTGGGCGCCAGCACCACTGATGCGTTTCGACTAGTAATCATTTTTTAACCTCATTTTCTTCGTTTCTTCTCACAAATGGGTCGTAAAGTAGCCCATTCACGTTAATGTCATTAATCACTTGGTCCCGGGCCGCCTCTAACAGCGGGCCACCGTAGATAATCGCAACTTGGCGGGCCACCTCACTGCCATATCGTTCGGCAAGGAGGTCGCGGATCTGGCGATGGGCAATTCGAATCCGTTGGGCATCGGCGGGAAGCCAACACTCCTGGGACCATTGCGGTCGGTAAACAATTGTCACCTGTTTAATAGCGGCCGCGGTCACATTACGAAACATCCCCGCAAGCTGGGTAAGAATCTCTTCCACAAAGTCCAGGGGCTGCAAGCGTTGTTCACCCTCATCGAGGCAGACAAACAGGCGGCGCTGAGCAGTAAGCGCCCGGTATATATTGCGACTGGCCAGTCCGCTCCCCTCGCTGCGACACTCGATCCACACATAATCATTGATCGTCACAGTACTCTTATCGGTGACAATCGTCAGCGGTAACTGCCGGGAGCCTTGTGTTGGCAACACACTTTTTAGCATCCTAATCACCATTCACCTTTCTATTTCTGCAGGCGTTCAAACTCCGCCCAGTCTTTCTCAAAAGCTGCTAGGCCCTGGTCCGTCAGCGGGTGTTTCCACAATTTGACCAGAATCTTGGCGGGAATCGTTGCAATGTCACATCCAGCCAAGGCTACCTGTTCGACGTGCTGGTAGTTACGGATCGAGGCCGCAATGATCTCTGTCTGGTAGCCGTAGTTATCAAAGATCTGACGCAGCTTTTGCACTAATTCAACGCCGTCCGCCCCGATATCATCGAGCCGTCCGAGAAACGGACTGACGTAGGTGGCACCCGCCTTGGCAGCGAGCAATCCCTGCATGGCTGAGAAAACCAGCGTGACGTTGGTCTTGATTCCCTCCTGTGACAGCACCTTAACGGCCTTGAGTCCTTCTGCAGTCATCGGGATCTTCACCACAATGTTGTCCGCCCACTTGCTTAGCACCCGGGCCTGTTCGATCATCGCTGATGCCTCATTAGCAGTTACCTCGGCACTGACTGGGCCATCGACAATTTCACAAATCTGCTTCTCAACACTCTCCCAGTCCTTCCCTTCCCGGGCAACTAGGGTGGGGTTTGTGGTGACCCCATCAATGATTCCGAGTTCATTGATCCGCTTGATGTCCTCGACATTCGCCGTATCTGCAAAGATTTTCATGGTTATTATCTCCTTAGTCATTTTTCCGCTCGTTGAAGCATGCCTAATTTCTTAAGCGGTCTGCGAGAAAGTGTCAAGCAAATTTATTTGATTATTTTTTGTGCAACCGTTCGCTCTTCGGTTACCGCGCCAATTGTTTTTACTAAATTTTACTGATTTTACTAGAAAATAGGCCTTATTCTGCGAAAGTAATTTGGAATCTTTTCCAAATTTATGATATAGTCCAATCACTGATTAAAATATTTTAATCACTAATTATAAACGGAGAAATCAAAGATGTTCACACAAATATATCAACTAGACCAATTAGAAAAGTGTGATGACATTCAGCGTATTAAGGTCATCACTGGGGTCCGGCGAAGCGGTAAAACAATTTTACTGCGACAAGTAAAAGATTCACTGCGGCGGCGCGGAGTTGCCAACAACCAGATTCATTTTTTCAATTTTAGCCAGCTTCACCGTCGACAACTGATTGACTGGCAGACACTCGCCGCTTCAATTAATAAAAAGCTCATCGCCAAAAAGGTGAACTACCTCTTTCTGGATGAGCTTAACCAGCTCGACCATGTGCTGCCGTTCCTCCATGAGATGCTAAAGCACCCAAACGTCAGCCTCTACATAACTGCCGCCTCGCAATCATTTCTGACGCGATTGGCCCCTCTGCAATCACGGCTGGTCGTCATCCCGGTACTGCCATTAGGCTTTGCGGAATTCTGCCAGCACCACCGCCAGCCCACCAGCGAGCGCACTCTCTACCAATACCTCAATATCGGTGGTTTTCCCTTTGTCCAGGACGTCCGCGACCAGCTCACTCGGGAAAATTACCTGGATGGAGTGTTCAATACTACCCTGGTCGGCGGCTTTACCAAACACGGCGCCCTCTGCAACCCCTTCTTGACCAAGCAGCTGGCGGTCTTTGTTGCTGGCCAACTCGGTTTGCCCATCAATGCCTCACGAGCTGTTAAAGGTTTGAAGGAGATCGGTATTCCGGCTTCCAGTAAGACGCTAAGTGCCTACCTCACTCTACTGGCCGATACCTACCTCTTCTATCCTTGCTATGAGCTCGACCTCGCCACCAACCGGGTCAAGCCGACCAATGCAAAGTATTACCCGGTCGACCCCGGCCTGCGTAATTATCTGACCAACCAAAAAGGAGTGCTCTCCCAAACAAATCTGGAGGCACTCCTCTTCATCGAACTCGTTCGGCGAGGCTATTTTGTCTACACCAACAAACGGTTCACTTTTATTGCCGATCGCCATCAGCAACGCACTTATATTCAGTTTTCGTATTCAATTCGCAACCAGCACGAATACGACCAAGCAATTGCCAACCTACGCCGCCTTCCGACCAACTGCCAGAAACGCCTGATCGTCTTACGGGCCGCCGATATTCTGACCCAGGATCCAGCAGTACCGATGTCCCTCTTGACCGACTGGCTTATCGAGGACCAGGCTGTCTAATCGCGCCGCAGGTAGACCCGGTCAACCACGTGGCCCACAGTCTTATGTAGGATCACATTGGCCCGGCTCTTCGTTGGGAGGATGAATTCCTCTAGGTTTGGTAAGTCGACACGCTGCCATACATCCCGGGCCATCTTGAAGGCATCATCGCGACTGCCCTGTGAGTACGGGTAGTAGTAGTTGGACGGATCGGTAAAGGCCGTATCCAACAACATGCCAAAGCGCTGGAGGTACCATTGCTCAATCAAATCCGGATCAGCATCTACATACAGTGACAAGTCAAAGTAGTCACTGACGTAGATCCGCTGATTGGTCGGCAGCTGGAGGGTGTTGATTCCTTCAACAATTAGGATATCAGGCTGCTCAATTAGCTGTGGCTGGTCCAGCTGGACGTCATAGATCTGATGAGAATACGTCGGTGCCTTCAACTCGGGCTCCCCTGCCTTAACATCGTTTAAGAACTTCAAAAGTCGTTCCATATCGTAGGATTCTGGAAACCCCTTCCGATCCATGATCCCTCGCCGCTCCAGTTCCGCATTGGGATAAAGGAAACCATCCGTGGTCATCAGCTCGACCCGCTTATCTGGTAGGAGCTTATTGAGCAAGATGCTGAGCAGCCGGGCAATCGTACTTTTACCAACTGCCACTGACCCGGCGATTCCAATGATGTAAGGGACCCGGTGAACCGACTGTCGAAGGAAATTGGCCTTCTGCATCTGCCATTCCAAGAAATTCTGGTAACGTAGCTGGATCAGCTTAATTAAGGGAAGATAGATGTCCTGAACATCCTCAATCGAGATTCGGTCATTCAGTGACTTAATATCTTCCAAGTTATCCTGGCTCAAGCGCACCTTATTGGTTGGGAAGAAGCTGTGCCAGGTCTGCCGATCAAATTGTTCATAATTCATCCATTCATCCATTATTCATGATTCCTTAATCTAATTTTTCGTAAGCGTTTACTATATGTTACCACACGGTACGAGACATGACTCACCAAACCGCTTTGTAGATCACTTCACTAGTTAACATTGCTAGTCTACTGAACTCTAGGCCGGAAAGCAACTGACCTTTTAAACGTAAAAAACGACTTAGCGCCCACACATGCTAAGTCGTTTTTCATTATCAAATTATGCTGGTTGCGAAGTTGAACTGGCAACCGGTTCGGTTCCACCAATCTTGGCCTTGTTGAGCAGCAGTGATGAGGTAACTACTGAAACGGAACTGAAGGCCATGGCCAGGGCGGCAAACTCGGGACTGAGCTGCAAGCCGAAGCCGACGAAGACACCCGCTGCGATTGGAACCCCGATAATGTTGTAAATCAGCGCCCAGAATAGGTTGAGCTTGATCCGGCTGAAGGTCTTCTTGCTGATGTCGAGGGCCTTAACAACACCTCGAAGGTCGTTTTGAACCAGGACAATACTTCCAGATTCGATGGCAATATCAGTACCGGAGCCCATGGCGATCCCGACGTTAGCAGTCGTCAGAGCTGGTGCGTCGTTGATTCCGTCACCGACAAAGGCCACCTTACCATCCTGTTCCAAGGCCTTGACGTGCTCGGCCTTCTCGTTTGGCAGGACATTGGCAATGACTTGGTCGATACCGACTTCCTTGGCAATCGCGTTGGCAACCCGTTCGTTGTCCCCCGTCAACATGACGGTCTTCAGGCCCCGGGCCTTCAAATCCGCAATTGCTTGGGCGGAACTTGGCTTCGGGGCATCCTGGATGGCAATCAGACCGATTACCTGCTTAGCCAGACCAACAAGGACAACCGTCTTGGCTTCATCCTGCAAGGCCGCCATCTGCTGCTTCATTCCGGCAGAGATCTGGTAGTCAGCTAGGAGTTTGTCGTTACCGACGAAGGCTTGCTGACCATCAATCACAGCTTGGACTCCCTTACCTTCAACCGCCGTGAAGTCGGTAACCTTCTGTGGTTCAACCTTCTTCTCCTTGGAAGCGTTCATAACCGCCTTAGCCAGTGGGTGCT
>CAMCCW010000065.1 GCA_945873395.1 uncultured Lactobacillus sp.
AAAAAACGGTAAGAACAAGAATTTATCTTATCCTTACCGAATATCATAGAACCTTAATTTTAATGGCACTATTTTCTAGAATGGCCGAATGCTGAAGTGATATTGGGCACTCTGCTCAGGAGCCAGCCGGTGCATATCTTGCTTATGAAGAAGCTGGCCATCTGCGTTTACGTTATCGGCAATTCCCCACCACGGTTCGACACAGACAAAGTCAGCCTGGGCCGGGTATGATGACCAGACACCAACATATTGAGTGCCCTGGGTAGCCACTGTTACCCCATGCTGACTTGTCGGATCAGTCAGGGTGGCCGCAAAGTTGCTTCCCGCCGTCTTGAAGATCACAGCATCCTTCTTAAAAGTCTGGTGATTAAGGGCCATTGGTTGATGCATGTCAATCAACTGGGGATGGTTAGAATCATTATATGCTCCCTGAAGGACAACCCGAGAGTAGGTCTCGGCGGGCTGGACACTCAGTTGAACATTACCGGTACCCAGGGGCATGTTAAAGCCAGGGTGAGCCCCTATCGCGTAGATTAATGAGTGCTCGGCCGATGGGTTCTTAACCGTATAACTGACTTGGAGCTGGTCAGCAACCAATTTCATCGTTACCAGCAGACTGAAGGCAAACGGAAACGCCTTTCGGGTCTGCTCATCGTCATGCTGTTCAAACGTTACCTGATCTGTATCTTGGCTGACCACCGTGAAGCGCCGATCACGAGCAAAGCCATGCTGGGTCTGATGGTAGGTTTGACCATTGAAAATATACTGATCATCCTTCAAACGACCAACAAAGGGGAAGAGGATCGGTGCCTGCCGTCCCCAGCTATTTGAATCACCCTGCCAGAGATACTCGCGAGAATCACCGTGACGCTTGATGCTGTGCAGCTGAGCCCCTAGTTCGTTCACCTGTACCGTCAATTGATCATTCGTTAGTGTAATCATTGTCCGTTCCTCCAATTGTTAAACGATTATCATTATGCCTACAAAAAAGTTCCTAACCACACCATAGCAGGTTAGGAAACCCCTTTCAATGATTTTTACTAAGTAAATTTAGTAAAAATTTCCTTTTGCATTTTACTCTTTTTACTTCTGAACAGCTTCCTGGTAATCACCATTTGGACAAACAACCTGCTTGCCGCCCTTGACCTTCTTTTCAACCAGGTAGTGCCCATCCTTTGGACATTGTCGACCGATTGGCTTGTCCCAGGAAACAAAGTCACAGTCCGGATAGCGAGAACAACCGTAGAAGACCCGATTCTTCTTTGACTTCCGTTCGACAACGGTCCCCTGGTGACACTTTGGACAGGTAACACCGGTGTCCTTGACGATTGCCTTGGTGTTCCGACACTTCGGGAAGCGCGAGCAGGCGTAGAACTTCCCGTAGCGGCCCATCTTAACGACCATCGGCGCGCCACAGATCTCACAATCCATCCCCGCCAATTCGTCACGCATCTGGATCTTGTCGACCTTCTCCTCGGCGTCCTTAACCTCCTTAGAGAATGGCTGATAGAAACTGTCCACCACCTTAATCCAATTCTGCTTACCTTCCTCGACCTGGTCAAGCTCGCCTTCTACGTCGGCAGTAAACTTGGCGTTAACGATCTCCGGGAACTGCTGCTCAATGATCCGGTTGACGATTTCACCGAGTTCCGTCGGTTCAAAGTGCCGGGATACTAGCCGAACATAGTAGCGCCGCTGAATTGTATCCAGAGTTGGGGCATAGGTTGACGGCCGCCCAACTCCGTTTTGTTCTAGGGTCTTGATCAGGGCCGCTTCCGTATAACGAGCCGGTGGCTGGGTAAAGTGTTGTTCTGGATTATCACTGACCATCTTGGCCGTATCGTCCTCGTCCAGGTCGGGCAGGAGATTATCCTTCTCCTCGCCCCGCTTATAGACCTTAGTGAAGCCCGGGAACTTGACCTTAGAACCATTAGCCCGGAAGTTTACCCCGGCCTGCTCCAGGTCAACTGTCATTGTGTCAACCACTTGGGGTGTCATCTGACTAGCCACAAAACGTGACCAAATCAGGCTGTAGAGCTTGTACTGGTCATTAGTCAGGTACGGTTTCATCTCCGCCGGCGTCCGGTAAACCGATGTTGGCCGGATGGCTTCGTGGGCATCCTGAGCCCCTTCCGGCAGCTTACCCTTAACTGGCTTGATTGCCGCGTATTCGCCACCGTACTTCTCATGGATGAACTGGGAAGCCTCATGCTTGGCGATGGAGGCAATCCGGGTGGAGTCCGTCCGCATATAGGTGATCAACCCCACTGGAGCTCCCTGCTTGATGTCAATTCCTTCATAGAGCATCTGGGCTGCCATCATCGTCTTCCGGGTCCGGAAGTTGAGTCGCCGGTTGGCATCCTGTTGCATCGTGGACGTTGTGTACGGTGGCTGTGGTTGCCGCTTGCGTTCTTTACGTACGACCTTCGTAATATCAAAGTGCTTACGCTTGTCCAGCTTACCCAGGACTGCCTGAACATCATCATTGTTGTGCAAACGGACCTTCTTACCGTTCTCACCATAGAAGCTGGCTTGGAAATGATCCTTACCGTGGGTAAACTCGGCATCGATTGTCCAATATTCCTCTGGCTTAAACTGCTTGATTTCGTTCTCCCGCTGGATAATCAGGTTGAGGGCTACGGACTGGACCCGGCCGGCACTGAGCCCCTTTTTGACCTTCTTCCAGAGGATTGGACTGATGGAGTACCCCACCAGCCGGTCCAAAACCCGTCGTGCCTGTTGAGCATCCACCAGGTCCATATTGATCGTCCGTGGTTCCTTAAAGGCTTCCTTAACCGCATCCTTGGTAATTTCGTTGAAGGTTACCCGGTTCTTCTGCTTGTCATCAAGCTTCAAGATATTAGAGACGTGCCAGGCAATGGCTTCCCCTTCCCGGTCCGGGTCAGATGCCAGATAGATAGCCTTTGCATTCTTGGCATCCTTACGTAGTTCCTTAATGACGTCACCCTTGCCACGGATGGAGATATAGTCGGGGTGGTAATTATTCTCGACGTCAACCCCCATCCGGCTCTTAGGAAGGTCCCGAATGTGCCCCAGGCTGGCAACAACCTTGTATGACCGACCTAGGAACTTGCCAATGGTCTTCGCCTTTGATGGCGACTCCACGATCACCAGATTTTTCTTTGGTTTAGCGCGCCGGGTAGTTTTCCGACGACTTGTCTTCTTCGTCTTACTTGTCGTTGTTTTGGTTGCCATAAAGTCGGCTCCTCACGTTCTTATTAATTTCTCTTCTATTATTAGTCCATTTAACCATCATCTGTCAAATCAGAAAAGACCTTTTTAAGAAATTAACGTAAAAAGACACAACTAGTTGAATTCGTCAATCAAGTCCTGGGCCCGCAGGATCGGCTTGGCACCAGCGGCGATTAGTTCATTACACCCCAACGATCGAATAGTATCGATGCGGCCGGGAACAGCGCAAACATTGCGATTTTCATAGAGGGCCATGTTGGCGGTGATCAGACTACCACTGCGCCGCTTGGCCTCCACCACCAGGAGCGTCTGGACCAGGCCCGCAATAATTCTATTCCTTTCCGGGAAATGCAGAGCTATTGGTGGCTCCCCATAGCCATACTCCGACAGCACCAGGCCCTGCTTAGCGACCGCCTGTTGCAGGTAACGATTCTCGGCCGGATAGAAGTAATCAAGGCCGCAACCGATGACCCCAACCGTCATCCCGCCATGTTTCAGGGTAATCTGATGGCTCAAACCGTCAATTCCCCGGGCCAATCCGCTGACGACCACCAGGCGGTGTTTGACAATCTCGGGAATAAAGCCGCGCAGAACGCTTGCACCATAGGAAGATGCATCTCGGGCGCCAACAATCCCCAAACAGGGTTTCTTTAGAAGAGATATGTCCCCAGTATAAAACAGCAGCAGTGGTGGGCAAGAGATTTCTTTCAAGGCCGCTGGATATTCGGGATCAACGATTGTAATGTGGGGACAGCTTTGGTTCAACTCGACAGCCCGATCTAGTTCCGGACTTGCCCAATTATTCAGCAGGGCTGTCCGGACACTCTGTGTAAGTTGACAGCCGTCGATTAGCTGAGACGGGTCGTCGTAACAATCCAACTCCTGAGCACGACACCATAAACGGTACTTAGATCCCCTTCCCACTCCACGACAGAGACTCAAACGCAACAGAAAATCATGTACTTGTAACATAAAAAAACCTCCTACTATCTAAGTACGAGGTTCATCCTAAAATACACTAAATTAATTTAAATAATCTTGAACCGGTCGGAATGATCGGCGATGAATCGGTGTCGCACCGTGGGCGGCCAGTCCGGCCAAGTGCTCCTTTGTCCCATAGCCCATGTTCTCAGCAAACCCATAGCCCGGGTAAACTCGATCATAGTCGCGCATCAAGTGATCCCGGTATTCCTTGGCAACAATGCTGGCTGCTGCCACGCTGATACTCTTCTGGTCCCCCTTAATCAGGGTTGTCTGAGGAATCGCAATCTTGAGCGGGACCGCGTCTACGATCAGGTGGTCGGGACGGTGATGAAGATTATTAACCGCCCTGATCATGGCGTCCTGGGTCGCCGCATAAATATTCAGGCGATCAATCGTCTCACGGTCATTCACGGCAATACTAACTTCCACGGCCTCGTTGACAACCTGCAGGTACAATTGCTCTCGCTCGTGCCGGGTCAGCTGCTTGGAGTCGGTCACTCCCACCAGATCAAAGTCGGGACGGAGGATCACGGCACAGGTGACCACCGGGCCGGCCAGGGGACCCCGGCCGACCTCATCCATCCCCGCCACATATTGGCAGCCTTGTTGCCAAAGTTCCTCTTCATAGCGGAAACGCTGACGAAATGCTGCTTGCGCCGCGGCCTGCCGATCAAGGCGCCGGTAGAACTGTGCGAGGGCTTGTTGAACCCCCTTCCGCGAGTCCGCAGCCAGTGATTGAACATACGGGTCAGAACGGTCGGTCAGTTTGCTGAGTCGTTCGCGAATCTGCTTAACCGTTTCACTCATTGATTCCCTCCGCATTCAGGTCTGCAGGGACTTCCATGGTGATTGGTCCTAACTTGCCCTTCCGCAAATCAAAGATCAACCGCTCACTGGCCCGGTCGTAGTCGTCGCGGAAGCCCATCTTCTGGGTGATCGTCAGGAGGAGGTCCGGATCGGTAACCTCATCCGCTAGGTCAGCGTTACTCAAGCGGTAACGCTCCTGCAACTTTTCCGGCTGGTGTTCACGCAGATAGCGCAGGGCAAACAGGGCCACATCGTCCTTCGGGTAGAGGCTGTCCTTGATGGCCCCGCTCAATGCCAGCATTTGGCCCTGCTTGGCACTGGCAAACTTATGCCAAAGCACTCCGGGAGTATCCAGCAACTCCAAGTCTGCTGATGAGCGCAGCCATTGCTGACCGGTAGTGACACCCGGACGATTACCGGTAACGGCAACGTTCTTCTTAACCAGGTGGTTCAAGAGGGTCGATTTACCGACATTCGGTACCCCGACACACATCGCCCGAATTGGCCGCTTCTTAAGGCCCTTAGCAGCTTCTTCCGCAATCTTATCGTGGAGGATCTCCTTACTCTTGGCGGTCACAATTTTCGCCACATTGTGCTGCCGGGAATCAAGTGCCAGAACTGGTTGTCCCTTCTCCTTAAAGAAGTCGAGCCACTCAGCTAACCGTTGATGGTCCGCCAAGTCGGTCTTGGTCATGATCAGTAAGCGGGGTTTGTTGCCAGCTGCCAGAGCAACCTCAGGATTCTGCGAAGAATACGGGACCCGGGCGTCGACCAGTTCAAAGACGATGTCGACCAGTGGCATCTGCTCACGGATCTGCCGCAGCGCCTTGGCCATGTGTCCAGGGAACCATTGAATCACTGCCATACGAATTTACCTCCTTAATTCATTGCATCCAAGTACCGCTGCCAGGCCGTGTCAAAGATGGTCATCGACGGCAGGTACTCAGCATTCTCTTCCAGGTACTTGGAAATCTCATCAAAGTCAGTCGACTGCTTGGGAAAGCTACTGTCCAGAAAGGCATTGTTGGCAAACTGCTCAACCTCATCGGCATCAGTTGGCTTTCGCTGGGTCATTAAATATCGGTAAAAACTATCTCGCATATTAAAACTCCTCCTAGTTATTGGTTGGGACGGTAATCAGGAAGCGGAAACGGCCGTCTTCCATGTTGATCTCTTCTGCCGAATACTTCAGCGAACGGTGCTTACTGTAACGGTTCAGGTCGAGGAGAATTGTCTTTTTCTTGGCATCGATCGAAACCCACTTTGGAATGTTATAGTTCTTAGCGATGTAACCCATCACGAACTTCAGTGGAATATTCAACTGACCAACGGAAAGCCCCTTTGCCTTCAACAGGACGTTTCCTTCCTTAGTCATCTGCGGGATGAAGTTAATTGCAAAGCGGATCTTGACCCCCATGAACTTGGTATCACCAATCAGGGTGGCATACTTCTCGCCTACGATGAAGTGGTACTTGACCCGTTCACCCTTCAGGAACTTATTCAGGTAGTTCGCCGAAAGGGCGTTAACCTGCTTACGGTTCAGGTCGACCGTCAGTGATGTATCAGTGGTCTGTACCGGTCGGCTTACCTCTGGGGCTGGCGCCGGGGCAGCTGCCCTATGGACCACCACAGCCCCGCCGATGATGATTGCTGCCAGCAGGACAAAGAACGCCCACTTCCAACCATTAAAATTCTTTTTCTCTACTTTACTCATCTGTTTACCTCTTTACATATTCCCAACTATGATGATGAACCATTGACTTGAAAAGCTGCTGGGCAATGTGTTCATACCCAGTATGGTTCGGATGGAAGTTATCATCTGTGGAAATATAGTCGTTTAAGTTCTTATCCTTGTTATCCATCACCTTGATGGCCCGGGTCTGGTTAACCTTACCATGGTTGACCTTATCCTCTTCTGCCACTAACTGTTGACGAGCTGCCTTCGTCCGGTACTGACCGTATGACATCAGGTGGTCAATGTCAACAAAGTACATCCGTGGATAATTTCCCATTACCTGCCGGGTCGTCTTGTTCCAGTAACCAATGGCATCACTGATCGTCGTCGCATCCGGAAAATAGGTATAGAAGGGATTATAGATGCTCATCACGAAGATTGGGGCGTGCGGATTCTGTTTACGAACGGCCGTGAAAAGGCGGTTCAGCTTTTTACGGTAGGTCTGGCTGGCGGTCTTAACATCACCGCTGATTTGATCAGGCGAGTCCAAGGCTCCCGCCTCCAGCTTCTGCATCAAGTCATTACCGCCGACCGTCATCGTGATCACATCAGCCCGGCGAAGGTCCTGACGAATCTGTTTCTGATTGTTTAAACGGTCCAGGATCTGGTCAGATCGGTCCCCACTGACCCCGTAGTTGACCGTCGTCACCGTCGTCTTGCGATAGCGGTGTTCGATCTTCTTCTTGATGATCCCGACATAACCGCCGTTATTAGTCTCATCCCCCTGGCCATGGGTGAGGGAATCCCCAAGGGCTACTAGCTTAACATGCTTGCGCTCCACATAACGGGGACGATGCACCTGCACGCGTTCCGCCTGGGGATTACGAGTACCGCTGTATTGATGCCATCCCCAGCCGGCACCTAGTGCAACAATCACCACCAATACGGCTGCTAACCATCCTTTTTTCTTCACGGACAACACCTCTCCTTGGGATAAATAAAAGCGGCCGTTTTTCATGACCGCTCGATTTTTTATTCAGTATAGTAAAGAAGGCAACAGGCACCCATTCCAGTATGGGTCGCAATGATCGGTACTGTCTCCCGAACAATAATCTTGATGTTTGGATAGAGTTTGTTCAGGGCCTCCTTCAGCCGGGCCACTTCCTTGTCTGCTTGAACATGGGAGATCCCAATGGCCTTAACCTTTGGACCCGCAGCCATTTCATCCAACAGCTTGTCCCATTCCTTATGAATGGCCTTTGTTCCACGGCCCTTCATTAGAATATGGATTTGGCCACCAGAGACCTGAAGCATCACCTTGATGTTCAAAAGACTAGACAGGGCCCCAGCAAACTTGCTGATCCGACCCCCAGCAACCAGATTGTGGAGGTTATCGATTGCAAGGTAAAGCTTACTCTTACTAAGGACATCCTTCATCTTGGCAATAGCTTCATCAACGGTCCCACCGTTTTCAAGGACTTGGGCCGCCTCAACAATCTGAAAGGCCATCCCTTGATCGGTCGTCTGGGAGTCATAGACCGTTACCTTGGTCTTAGAGATCTCCGCCGCTTGTTCGGCCGCGTGGACAGTTCCGGAAATAGAAGCCATCATTGTCACGCAGAGGACTTCACTACCATCTTCACCGAGCTTATCGAAGACGTCCACAAACTTGCCAATTGGCGGCTGGGATGTCTTTGGCAAGGACTTGGCATTCTTCATCATCTCAGGAAACTGTTCATTCGTGATCGTTTCCCGTTCCGTGTAAACCGTTCCGTCAATCATCACAGTCAATGGAACAATTGTAATATTATACTTTTGAATCTCTTCTGCGGTCAAACCGGCGGAAGAATCGCAAACTATTTTTACCTTTGCCATGGAAAATCTACTCTCCCTGTGTGTATATCTATGTTATAATCTATCTAGTTATCAAAACTAGTTATATAGTTTACAAAACTATTATACACATTTTTTAAGTGTCGAATCATTAAATTTGTTAATATTCAGCCTTTAGTATAGCAAATATCATTGGAGAATTCATCGCTGATCATTCAGAAAGGGGTAA
>CAMCCW010000066.1 GCA_945873395.1 uncultured Lactobacillus sp.
ATTGCCGCAAAAGGATTGGCTAAGATTCTTGAATGGCCATTCAAAGTGGCAGGTAAAGCCGCACGTGGAATAGGCAAAATGATCGATAGAATTCGTGGTGGCCATTCCGGGAGCTCTAAGGCTGGTAATGCTTCATCAGCTCAGCTTAAGCAAATCAACCGTGTTCGGTCTGCTGTACGTGGTTTAACTAACGATTTCCGCAAATTGCAACGTGTGAACATCCGCCGTACATTTACGCAGATCAGTAGATCATCCAGACAGCTTTATACCTCATTTAGACGACTGATTCGAGTTAATGTTGCTCGCTATTTCAATAACATCGGGCGTTCAATTAATAGGTCACGACTGACTCGGAATTTACGGTTGCTGTCGCGTGAAGCACAACAGAATGCGCGTGCATGGCGGCAATTGCCTAAACCGTTGCGAAATGCATCAACTGCATTTACTCGGCTGAACCGTTCATTGCGTCCGTTTAGCCGAAAGAATAATGGCCTTACTCGAGCAGGGAACGACTCTCGTTCGCTTTATCGGACGTTACGTCGGTACCCATTCGGTCGTGAAATGTTAACTCAATCTCAGTTGGCTAGTCGCTCTATGAACGGCAAATACAACTGGGCCTCAACTTTCCGTCATCGTGTTAACTCGATTAAACGTGATCTACGCTCATTCAAGAGTACGTTTAACCGTGATTGGAAAGACACGTGGGATCGGCTTAACCCAACTGCTAGCCATGCATTAAACAAGGTTATTGATACTGAACAATCAAAATTCAGCCAAATGCGGTCTGATGAAGATAAGTTCACGTCAGCACACTTGAAAGCATGGAAGACTTGGGTCGATGCAGTACGTGATTACATGCGTGTGGGCTTTAACAAGCTACCCGGTTATGCTCGGACAGCTTCTCGTGGTATCATCCGGCGGTTAAACCAAGGTATCACTGGGATCAACGCTGTTATCGGTGACTTTGGTGGTGACAAGAAACTTGAAAAGATCAACTACGCTAATGGTACTAAAGACATTGGTGGCCACCCTGGTGGTAACATGCTGGTCAACGATTCCGTTCGACCACACTGGAAGGAATTGGTTCTTCTACCGAACGGTCAAGCATTCATTCCGCAAAGCCGGAATACCTTAATTCCGAATGCTCCACGAGGTACGAAAGTTATGTCTGGTGAACAGACGTATACTTTCATGAACTCATTGGGTGTTCATCGGTACGACAAAGGTAATATGTCTGATGAAGAAATGGATAAGATTTCTCAGCTTTTTGAGAAGAACCCTAAGCAAGCCTCAAAGCAATTAATTCTTCAAAAGACTCATTGGGATGGTGCACCAATTTACCCATCACTCGGTAAAGCGGAAGCCATTGCCTTTGCTACTGGAATTGCTAACAAGTTGAAAGACCTATTAGGTGAGCAGAAGGAACCAGTTAACGGTGACTGGCGTCCAGTTATTCTTTCTGCCGCTGCTAAATTAGGTGTTCATTTGAGCGAAGTACAAATTGGTAAGTTGCTTCGTCAGATCCAAACTGAATCTGGCGGTAACGAAAAGCTTCCTCAACAGGGCCCTAGTGATGACCCTGATGGAGACGGTTCTGGTCGTGCTCTCGGTTTGCTTCAATTCAAGCGATCAACGTTTGAAGCAGATGCCGTGCCTGGGCACCACAACATTTGGTCTGGTTATGACCAAATTCTTGCTGCTATCGCTACTCTTAATCGTGGTGGCGAAGGTGGTTGGGGCAATGTTGGTAATGGCCACGGATGGGCCGATGGTGGTTTTGTTAACCAACATGGCCTATATGAAATGGCTGAAGGCAACGAGCTTGAGTCCATTATTCCAATGGACATTAACAAGCGGCCTCGTGCTCGTCAAATGATTGACGCTACCTTAACCCGAATGGAAAAAGACGGTGGCGGATCAGGATTGCCTGATCGTTATTCCGACAATTCCGAAGAGGGTAGGAAGCGTTATGACGCTGTAATCGAACGTTTTAATGCCCTAGTAAAGCAGAATTCACAAATGATTAACTTGTTAAGTAAGTTGATTGGCGCTACTAATTCAGCTAATGATCCTATGGCTCGCTACAAGCAAACAGCTAAGGATACATTGCTGAGCGATTACCAACGTTTGTCATTCTAGGAGGTGAATAGATGACTGGAAGAGATTTAGACATTAAGTCTTTGAAATATAACTGGCCAAAGCTGTTCATTAAGCCTCCTGATGGTGACGAGATTGATGCTGAAAACATCACATCCGGCTTACGTTATCTTGACGATGACACCAACCCTGTACTGGCCAATAACTATACAGCCGACTCGGGACTAGATGGCCAGGTATATTCTTATTCTCAATATGATAAGACAACAATAACTGGACGGTTTTGGCTTCATTTTGGTGATTGGTATGATTACAAAATGAAGAAGCACGAAATTGCCCAATTCTTTTCTCAAAAAGGATTGTATCGTATTCGGACAGATGCCGAGCCCGGCAAAGTGGCCTTTGTCCGGCCTAGCACTTACACAATTGCTTCACAGGAAGATCAATCTCACGATATCCAATTCACAATCCCGTGGGATAATCCTTCGGGCGTTAAGTGGTCGTATGCCTATAGTGATGATCTTATGGAATATCAAAAGGACTTATGGCAATACGGCATGAACTTGCCCAACGGTCAAGACTTGAAATATCACTTTGTAAACCAACATTACTTCAAAGTCTACAATGCTAGTGATATTACCATTGATCCACTACAAAGATACCCATTGCAAATTATCGTGACGGGATATAACGGACATTTCGATATGGTCAATCAGACTACCGGGGATGAAATTATCTATACCGGCAGCTTGACTCCTGAAGACAAACTTGTGTTCAGTGATCTTAACGTTTACAAGAACGGAGACATCGATAACCTTAATAGCAATTATGCATGGATGCGGTTGGCTCCTGGTTGGAATGACATTAAGATCTTCGGCTACGATGACGTCGACGTTACCTTTCACTTTCGGTTTGTTTACCTTAACTAGGAAGGCGATAAATTAATGGAAAAACTATCAAGATCACCAACGGTGGTCTTTTTCTTTTGCGTAAATTAGTGAGGTGATTATTTATGATTTCTGCACTACAAGCATTGCAAGACCACCGTTACGTATATTTTGGCTTTCAGTCTCATCCAACCGATAAGGACCCTTGGCAAGCCACAACGATGATGGCATATTCTGACAACTTGGTTAGTTGGAAGACTATTGGTGAGGTTGACGGGACTCAATCATTACGTGATGGATTCGTCAAAAAGATCGGTGACGATTACTACATTATTGGAACGGGTGCGTTTTACAAGACATCCGATTTCATCGAATTTCAATCCCTCGATTACATACCGAACAAGAGCAACTTCAAGACTTTGTGGGCACCCGAAATCTTTCAAGATCTCAGCGGCAAATACCACATCGTTTATTGTGCTGGTGATTCTGATCAAGGAGTGCTGAATGATTACATTGCCGATTTTGACCCTACAACGGACACTATCAGTAATGTAGAACAGACTATTTCGTTCCGAACTGATGCTATCGATAACAGCTATAAGATCGATCCAGATATCTTTGTTCACGATGGTGTGTATTATTTGGCCATAGGTGGTAACTATATCTTTAGTTCAGATAACTACTTGGGACCATATCAGAAATTCCCCGTGAACTTTGCACCAGCGCCGCAAAAATATAACAACCACAATAGCGGAATTGCGGGATGGGTCGAAGGGCCAGAGTTGTTCTTAGATGGCAACGCAGTTAGGCTGTTTGCTGATCAAACCGACGGCAACGGCTTGGTTTTTCGTTCGTCAACCAGTGACAATATCATGGAATGGACTGAGCTTACTAAGACGCGAGCGCCGTTCAAGATGCGACATGGTTCCATCATTGTTAATGACAAAATTACCGCTGAAGTAGATGTTGATGAATCCACTGTTCCTCAGTTTGACCAACGAGTTCTGATTCAAGGGCTTCACGCCAAACAGAAGGTTCCAATGACTTGCTTCATGCGGGACAGCTTTCAGGTACAGTATGAGGACAATAGCACCAACGAAATTCAGTTTGTTGCTTATGATGATGGCTCACCAAGTTTCAATTACATTGCTGTCGAATCAACGGTCACCTTTAACAATGAACCCTATGTCATTAAAAACGTCGAAGAAGACGAAAACGGTATTGGCCTCTATACGGTAACTGCAATTCACTTTGTTAACAGTGAAATTGGCCGTGTCTTTCAACACAATGTTCGTAACGGTGTACTGACTTATACCATTCAGGATGTGTTGAATTACTTCCTGAACGATTCAACAGCCAATCCGTTTGGATTCAGTTATCACGTTTACGGTGACTTTGATAAACAGCAGATTGAAAATTTGGGAAATGCTTCTGGCAAGGACATGATCCAAAAAATCACGGATACTTGGCCGGGAACAATTATTTATCCGGTTGGGCTTCGATTGGATGTCTATAGTGCTGATGCTTTTAAGAAGAACTTAGGTAAACGAATTACCTATATTCACGACACCAGTGACATTAAGCTAACTGAAGACTCAACCAATATTACCAATCAAGTTCGTGTTATTGGTGCGCAGAAAGAGACGCAGGATAACAGTACGGATGCTTCTACGCCTTCAATTAATATTGAAGATAATAACGGCGATAGTACCCCTGATTTTGATATCAGCGGTGATGATATCACTATCAAACGAAGTGGTTCGTCCACTGACACTTTTGTAGCTGATGCTAAGAAGTATCTAGGCGTTCCGTATGTTTGGGGTGGCGCTGGCGGTGCGCGTGGCGGTAATCCTTTCGATGGTATGGATTGTTCATCGTTTGTTTCACAAGTCTATCAAGATTTTGGAATTCACATTCCAGCGCAAACTATAGCTATGGAACCTTCGTTCCATGAAATACCATATTCAGAAGCCGGAGCGGGAGATGTTGGCTTTTATGGCCCACATGGTGGCACTCACCACATCTGCCTTTTGCTGGATCACAATACTCAGATTTATGAGCCGGAGCCAGGAGAAAGCTGCAAAGTAGCATCTATTTCCAGCTTTCCTCCCGACTGGTATGCACGCAATGATGCAATGCACTCCAAAATCGCACAGCCCTCTGAAATTACGATTAGCGATGGCCTTGATGACAGTGAACTGATTAAGCCAGACACGATGACATTATCTATATCAGGTAGCAACGATGCCACTGATGGCAATGCAAAGGTGGAATACTACTTTGAACCATTCGTTATCAGTCTTCCTCATAGTATTGAGGAGTGGGGGCTGCATCCAATGGCCGACATTCAGGATGATCGTTTTAAGTATGCTGATGCTATGCGTAAGTATGCGTCGAAACAATTACAACCAGATCCATCAATCACGGTTGAAATAACTATGCACAGCAATGAAATGCCGATAGCTGGTGAAGTTCGCAAACTAACTATTCCTGATCGGGACACTATTTTAGGAAGGCAAGGGACACAGCGGTCTTATAGCACCGATGTGACTGTGGTTGCATATACATGGTATCCATTTAATAAAAGTCAAGGCACTGATGTAACTTATGATAATGTCCCCGCAACATTGCTTTCTCTTTCTTCACCAAAGAGACAATTAGCAAGCCTTAGAACATTAATGAATCGTAATATGGATCGTATTCCACAAGTTTACTATTCAAAAGATGATCCGTCTCAGACCGAGAATGTACGCAATGGTGCTATCTGGATCAAACCAATCGAGTATAACGGTGATAACTCAGACGATATGAAGAACGGGGGTGAGACAAATGGCGGAAAATAGTCAGCTCTCAGGCAACATGAAAAACAGTTCAACAGGTGCTTCATCAACTGACGATTCCTCAGAGACAATCGGTAAGCATGAAAACGAGATCGTTCCTCATAAGATCAGTAATCACGACAAGCTGGTTCAGACGATGGTCATGGTTGATGGCGAATGGATCAATGTCAACGACACGAATGATCAGAAGAACGTCCAGGAGGACATGCGCAAGGTTAACCGAGTCGTCACGGAAGCACAGAAGGACATCATCAATGCCCAGAACGCTGCCGATAGTGCTGTGAAAAGTGCTGATTCAGCTATCAGCGCTTCAAAAGTCAACAGTGACGCAATCAAGGCGGTCAATAGTGCAACAGTTGCCGCACAAGCTGGTGCCGATGCTGCCATGAGCCAAGCTAACAAAGTGATGAGCGATGCCCTTGCCCGTGATAGTGAGATCAATGGCAACGTCAGCAAACTCAACGCCAACCTCACTAGCATGTCGAATGCCGTGTCATCACAGATTGCCGATGCCCGTACTAATTTCGATGGCCAACTCAAAAGCGCTACTGCGGCCGTTGATGACGTCAAAGCTAAAGTTGCAGCTAACAGTGCCGCAATCATTCAGAACGGCAAGGCAATTGAACTCCAAGAACGGACAACTTCGTCTGCGATTGCTGATCTGAAAGTTGCGGACGGTAAGATCGAGACGGTCGCTAAGAACGCTGGTAGCCAAGCAACGGTCGCTACGCAGACAGCCAATGAGGCTAAGACGGTAGCAACCGACGCTAAGAGCGATGCAACGGTAGCAATTCAGACGGCTAGTGAGGCTTCTATCGCGGCCAGCGATGCCAATAAATCCATTGTGGAAGCCAAGATAAATGCCAGTGATGCCAAGGTGATCGCCGGTAAGGCAGATTCAACCGCAACGGCGGCTTCAATTGCGGCTTCTGGTGCAACGCTGACCGCTACAAATGCTCAGTCGCAAGCTATGAAGGCTACGGCTGC
Source organism: uncultured Lactobacillus sp. (assembly GCA_945873395.1). Classification (GTDB taxonomy): domain Bacteria; phylum Bacillota; class Bacilli; order Lactobacillales; family Lactobacillaceae; genus Limosilactobacillus. The sequence goes on from CAMCCW010000066.1 coordinate 6,812, forward strand.
CGCTGACAAGGTTAGCGTTGACCTGGAGGGTGTGACTGAGCAGACGTCTGAAGTAGCAATCACTGCTGGCAATGCTATGAGTGCGGCCAGTGATGCTCATAAGCTAGCAAGCGATGCGTCTACTAAGGCTGACAGTAACGCCAATGCGATTGCCAAGACAGTCACCCAAGTGACGACCAACACGACTAACATTGCGGCTACGCAAAAGGCTCTGGAGGCTAAGGTTGATCAGACGACTGTCGATAAGACAAATAAGACAGTTCAGACGTTGAGCGATCAGGTCAAAGCAACGGCTGATCAGCTTACTTCCAAGATCACCAAGGCTGACATGACCGACTATGTTGACGGTAAGGGCTTCGCCACCGAGACGTATGCTCAGGGGCTGGTTAATCAGACAGCACACAACTGGGACGTTAATCTCTCTGAGTTGACTAAGAAGGTCAATGGCAACGAGGCTACTACTACGCAGAATATGACCCACCTTCAAGCCTCTATTGACGGGATCCAAGGCACGGTCACAGATTACCAGAAGGACACAACGAGCCGGTTCAATCAGCTGGCCAATGGCTTCTCCAGCAAGGTCTGGGAAACGATCAACGAGAATAGTGCCAAGAAGGCGGCTATCGTTGAGAACGGCGACCGCGTCGATCTTGATACCATGACAACCGCCGGCAAGTATCTGCTGACTGGTGAGCTAATCCACTCACCATTCCCAGAAGCAACTGATCCAGTATCCGGTGCTACATCTGGTGCGAGTGCTGAACCTGGTTCGACGGCAGGCTCGTCTTCAACATCAGATTCCAGTGCAAGTGCAACGCCCGCGTCGGATTCTGACACCAGCCAAGCAGATTCTAGTGCTGAACCCGCAAACGAGATGGTGTCGGCGGCGGATACACCGGTAAAATCTGCCGATTCTGGAGCAAGCGACAGCTCTAGTACTGCTGGCAGTGATTCCGGTAGTGCAGATAGTGGCTCAAGTAGTACGGCTGAACCGGCTGGAAAGCCCATTCAACACTCAGCCCCAGCTAACGTGATTCTGCTGGTCAACCCTACTAAGAATGGGGTTACGCAGATCATCTACCAGTCGGGTAGCGATGCCTACTACACCCGGTCCGCTACCGTTGCGGACGACAAGGCAATCTGGGGCAAGTGGTCCGAACCTCAGAAGAGTGACGGGTCCACAATCACCCAGATGCAGAACGACATCAACTTCAAGATCAAAGGCAACGGCTTAATGAGCCAGATCAACCTGGAAGCCGGACGACTACTGTTCGATTCCGATAAAATCTATCTTGACGCTAAGTCGGTTGTTTTTGGGAAAGACTCGAAAGCCTTTATCCCAGCAGCATTGATCACCAATTTGACAGCAGACCAGATCACAACTGGAACCTTGAAGTCGATTCAGATCGATAATGGCGACGGCCAGTTTACCGTTAATCCCAATGGTGACGTGGTTGCTAACAGCATTACGTTGAGAAAAGGTAAATTCCTACAAGGGACGATCGCCGGTTCTACTATCTATGCGCTTAACAATGATGGAGTGCAAGACCCTAAGCTTGCACCTAAGAGCGATTGGTATAAGATCACTCCAAACACTATTCGTTGGTTCAACCACTATGACCAATCCGTGGGTCAAATTGGGGTTGGCCAAGGGGTTCTAACAAATGCGGAAGGACCTTCCGAATTTAATGGAACGCCAGGGTTAACGATTAGTGATAGCGCTAAAATCTTGCTGGGTACAGCTCAACGGACCGTTGTGGCTGGAGATGAGATTGGCAATTTAGAAACAACCGGCCTTGACTGGATGTCGAAGACTAACCTTGAAATAAAGGTAGACGGTCTGCAAGTCAATCTCGATCCTGACCAAGGAAATG
>CAMCCW010000067.1 GCA_945873395.1 uncultured Lactobacillus sp.
AGCCAGGATCCCAGCCTTTTCAACTGCTTTTAATGCTTCATACTTTGGTAACATTGAAACTCTTCCTCTTTTCGAAATGATTTACTCTATCAGAACTGAAACAGTAATTTAACGGGAAACACGAACCCCGGCACCGCCAGCCATCACGGCCCGTACATCAGCTTCCGTCGTAATGTTTAAGTCACCGAGAACGGTCAGCTTAAGAACGCTCGCCGCAATTGCGTAGTCGACCAGTTGTTGATCATCAAAGTTGTTCAGGATCCCGTGCATCAAACCGGCACCAAAGGCATCACCACCGGCAACCCCCTCCAGAACATCAACCTTGTATTCTGGACTTTCACTAATCTTACCGTCGTGCAGGACAATGCCCTTCCAGGTAGAGTGGTCAACGGATTGGATATTCCGCAGGACACTCGCAACAACCTTGACATTCGGGTAGCGGTTAACGATCTCCCGCATCCCCTTTTCAAAGCTATCCTGTTGTTGGATACCGTGCGTCATGTCACCATCGAAAGCCTGAATTCCCAATGATTGTTCAAAGTCTTCGTCGTTAACAAGGCAAATCGTGAGGTATGGCATTACTTTCTTCATAAATGCCTGAGCCTCTTCGGGAGTCCATAACTTACCACGGAAGTTCAGGTCACAGACAACCTTGATTCCGTTCTCCTTGCAGTACTCACAGGCACTCAAAACGGCCTGGCGCAATTCAAGTGACAGAGCTGGGGTAATTCCACTGAAGTAGAAGTAGTCGGCACCCGCCAGCAGCTTACTCCAGTCGTATTCCGCTGCCTTGGAGGTAGCAAAGGAACTACCGGCACGGTCATAGGTAACCTTGGTTGCACGAACGCTGTGTCCCTTTTCAAAGACATACATCCCCAAACGTGGGCCACCGTATTGAACCAATGAAGTATCAACACCATATTCACGCAGCTTATCGGTCGCTGCTTGTCCTAAAACATTGTCCGGAAGCTTAGTTACATATGCGGCCCGATCACCAAAGAGACTGAGGGAAACTGCCACATTGGCCTCTGAACCACCGTAATCGACGTCGAATTGGTCCGCCTGCAAAACCCGTTTCATGTTTGAAGGCTTTAACCGCATCATCATCTCGCCAAAGGTAACTATCTTTTTCATAAGTCGAACTCTCTTTCTATTTTTCACCATTATACCAACTTTGTTAACGTTAACAAAGACTATTTTTCCATAAATCGAAGTGTATAGTTTGTAAGCAGATCGCGCATAATCAGCATAACTGCATTTCCCAGTCGGGCCTCTTCATCTGTACCAATCATAGCGTAGGCAAGAACAATCTGATTGTCGAAGGTGCTTACGGCTACTTGGAACAGCGGCGCCCGTCGGTAACTTCCTAACATGTCGAAGTCAGTGATCGTACAATCATTCAGTCTGAAGTCAACAATACCGAAGTTCGTGTAGGAGATCCCCCGCACGTGGTAATTATCCTCACAGATCTGCTGAAGCTTTGCCAAAGGGTAACGGTTATAATTTTCCACCAAGGTCTTAACCGATGACAGACATTGGAAGTCCTGTTTATTCTTAGCCATCGCATCATGAACCGCATTCACCGCATCAGCAAACGGTGCCCTGATATCAGAAAAGACGTCAATGTTATACCGGGACGTATGGTTGGCCACCCGCACTTGCTGTGGCCCATCAATGAACTTACGCATATCCGTTGGGCAGGCCAGAGCAATTCGGTCAGTATCAGCAAAACGCTGAACTGCTTGCCCAAAGGCCGCCATGAAGAGATCATTCAGGGTCACTCCAGTATTATGACTGGCCGTAATTAACGCGGTCGTTAACGACTCACTTAACGTTAAGTGGGCCGTCCTCCTGGTCTGCTTAGCATCGCCATTTACCAGTTTAGGAAGTGATAAGGGTTTAGTGGGGTGATCCGTTCCCTTTTTAACCTCAACCTGATGCTGTTCCAGCAACTTATCCAGCCATTTGATGTCCTGATGGTTCGTCTCCCCTGCCAGGGAACCGGTATTGTAGGCTTTCATTAGCAGCTTGAGGAGTTGCTTAGCTCCCGCACCATCCGTCAAAATATGACTGAGAAAGATCGTGATATCCGTGCCGTCCTCACTGTGGTTTAGGTAGACGCGCAATTGCGGATCATTAAATAAGTCCCACTTGGCACTGTCGGCATCTGGATCTAGTCCTTCAAAAAGCACCCCGTTCAAACTATCGGTAACACTAACGAAAGTATTATCTTTCAACACGTATTTACATAAGAGTTCCGGAACCACCTTAGTACATTCCAGTAATGATCGCTTGAACCTTTCCTCGTCAAAGCCTTTTGCGACATTAAAATGAATTCTAACAATCGGATAAAGAGTCTTAACACCAATCGTATGCAGAATGTTTAACGGTTCACCTTGATATACCGTCATTATTTTATCCTCCCTAACAAAAAAGGTTGGAAATTATATCCCAACCTTTTACCCTCTTCAATTAGTATTGGAAAGGATTGTCATGCTTTTCGAATAATTCGTCTGGCTTGGCGTCACCAAAGAAGCCGAAGTATTCGTAAGCGTTATTGTAAGCAATGTCTTGAATAATCTTACCTAAGTATTCTTCATCTTCTGGAGCCCGGCCTTGTTCTACCAGGTTACCGAAGAAGTTGCAAAGTACCCGACGGAAGTATTCGTGACGTGGGTATGAGAGGAAGCTCCGTGAGTCGGTAAGCATACCGACGAAGTTAGGCAGCAGACTTTGTTGAGCAAAGTCACGCAGTTGGGTAGTCATTCCTTCAGCGGTGTCATTGAACCACCATGCGGCACCCAATTGCATCCGCTGCTTGCCACCTTCGAGGAAGCAACCCATCAACGTTACCAGTTGCATCCAGTCGTTTGGATTAAGTGAGTAGAAGATAGTCTTTGGAATATCATTCGTGTCACGCATCTTGGAGTACAGCTGTTGGATTTGGGCAACGATATCTGGTTGCGTACCCATTGCGTCGTAACCGGTGTCTTGGCCGAGTTGCTTGAACATTGGGTGGTTAAGGTCACGAATTGAGTTGATGTGGAACTGCATCGTCCAGTTGTACTTGGTGTTGAGCTTCATCATCTCTTCAAGGAACATGGTCAACCACTTGTCGTATTCAACGCCAGTAACTTCTTCGTTAGCTTCGGCCTTCTTCATGATGGCATCCAGTTCTTCGTCAGTAGCTTCAGCATAGTGGTAAGTCAGCAGGGAGTGGTCGGAAAGACGACCGCCCATGTCGTTGAAGTATTGGAAGCGCTGGTCCATAGCCTTGATCAAATCACGGAAGGAGTTGATTTCAACGCCGGAAACATCGCTCAATTGCTTGATGTATTCAGCAAAAGTTGGCTTGTTGATTTGAATCAGGTTATCTGGCCGCATTGCTGGTAAGGTCCGGAAGCCGTTTTCACGTTCGTCCTTCTTCAAAAGCTTGTGGTAGTGCAGGTCGGATGCAGGATCATCAGTCGTGCAGACAGCCTTAACATTGGAAAGCTTGATCAGGTTACGTGGCTTGAAGTCTTCGGTTTGGAGCAGTGCGTTAGCCTTCTTCCAAACTTCTGGAGCATTCTTGCGAGTCAATGGTTCATCAATACCAAAGAACCGACGTAATTCAAGGTGTGTCCATTCGTAAACTGGGTTACCAACGGCCTTTTCGATCGTGCCAGCCCAGGCCATGAACTTGTCATAGTCATCGGCGTCACCAGTGATCAGGTCTTCAGGAACACCGTTAGCCCGCATTAAACGCCACTTGTAGTGGTCACCGTAGTGGTCTTCGTTGATCCAAACCCGGGTGATGTTAGCGTAGTTCTTGTTCTCATAAATTTCTTCTGGGTTAAGGTGACAGTGGAAGTCAATGATTGGCATGTCTTTAGCATAGTCAAAGAAGAGCTTCTTACTCCATTCGTTCGTCAAAAGAAAATCTTTTCCTAATAAAGTCATAGCATAATCCTCCTATGGTAATTAATCCTAGTTAGCCTTAACGTCTTCGTCACCGATAACACCGTGTTCCCACTTACCGTTATCAAGGTCAGTAGCGATTTGCTTGAACTTTTCGTCACTAATCTTGTACAGGAAACCAATGATAAGGGCAGCCATGATTAAGCAGAAGCCTGGGTAAAGGGTCATTGCGGCCTTGATCCCGGTCAAAGTCTTGGCAGTCTGTTGAGCGTTGGCAACATAACCAGTCAGTGCCAGGACACCTGAACTAACTAATGCAGCAAGTGATTGAGCAATCTTCCGCGAGAAGTTAAATGCGGCGTAGGTGATACCTTCCTTCCGCATCCCAGTGTGCCATTCACCGTAGTCAATGGCGTTGGAAACCATCGCCCAGGTAATCCCGTTTGGAATAGCCAGAGCAGTGTAACCGATCGTAACCAGGACAATGAAAGTTACCACGTTAGTTGGCAGGAAGAAGTTCAAAATGTTGGCAACCGCACCAATGACGAATGACCACATTGCAGTCCGCTTTTGACCAAAGTGCTTGGTCAGAGTAGGAATCATGAAGACCCCAACAATGGAGCATCCCATCATAACGGCGTTGATAACTGGCTGCAGGCCAATGTTACCCAAGTTGTATTGTGCGTAGAAGACCATCATTTGGTTGTTGGTGTTCATGGCTGAAATAGTGAACAAAGTCATCAGAATCAAGGCACCCAATGGACCATTGGTGAAGATAACCTTGATGTAATCCTTGAATCCTTCACGCTTGGCATTCTTATCACGGTGAACCTTGATGTTTTCCTTAGTTCCAAAGTAACAAATAGCGAACATGCAGACACCGATAAAAGCGAAGACAGCGGAAGCAAAGAAGTAACCGTGAAGTTGGTCCTTACTACTCATACCGCCACCGACTAATTCCATCAGTGGAATAAAGGCAACCCCAGCAATGAACTGGGCACCAACGGAACCAACCTGACGAGTCGTCGCCATAAAGCTCCGGTCTTGCGGGTTACGCGACATGACAGACGCTAATGAACCATATGGGTCATTAGTGAAGGAGTAAATCAAACCCCAAATCATGTAAACGGCATAAGCCCAAACAATCTTTTGCATTCCTTGCAAAGCAGATGGCATGTAGAAAGTTACCACCGTCATGATCCCCAGCAGGATTGCTGAGACCATCATAACTGGACGGAACTTCCCACGCGGTCCAATATTCTTTCGACCATCGACAAATGACCCGGCAATTGGGTCCATGAAGGCATCGAAGATCTTGGTAAAGGCAAAGATACCTGCAACGGCACCGGCACTAATTCCAGCACCATCAATCCAGAACTTGGTCAGATATGCTTGACCAAGGTCAAACATAAACCCGTTCCCAAAGTCACCAAATCCATAAGCAATCTGCTGGCTCTTAGGAATTCGCTTGTTATAGTTATTTTCTTTTGTAACTGTACCGTTCTTCCCAGTGGTATCGACAGTTGTACTCTGTTGATCACTCATACGGTAAGCCCTCCTTCGACAAAGCGTTTTATAACACACGTGAACAATTTCTTCGAAAATAAAAATGGAACTTTTGTCCACGAATATACAAAATAATATCAATGAATCCCCTATTATAAGAGGGGATAGTTAATAAGAATGCCCTGCTGAACTAGTATTACATAAACATTTCCCTTAACGACTTCAATAATATCACATTTTATTGAAAACGTTAACAAATTTTGTGAAAAAACTAACATATTCTAAAATGATATTCTATTTATTCTCAGAATATATAGAATTGATATATAATAAAGAGATAAACACTGCTAACGGCAGCATCTATCCCTTTATTTAAAGATTGATCAGTTGCTCACAACTATAGTTTAGCGATGATTTTTTCACGTGTTCTTTTTCCCAGGGTAATAAATTGCTCCCTCTTTTCCTCCGTAAGCCGGTACTCAGGAATACTAATACTAAAGGCCCCATATATTTTCCCGTTAGCAACAATTGAGAAGCCAATACAATATACCCCTGCCTAATTCTCAACGTTATCAATTGCGTAACCCTGCTGACGGATTTTCTCAAGGTCCTTCCTTAATCCCTGCTTATCCGTAATGGTATTCGGCGTCAAACGTTGGAAATCGACGTGCGCTAAGTAGTCATCAAGCTCACGGGGTGGATACGCAGCGAGGATCGCCTTCCCCATCGCCGACGAATACATATGCATCTTGCCACCAATGACGGAAACTAACTTGATGCTGTTAGTACTTTCCATTTTAGATAGCAAAACAATACTCCCCTCATCATCGATCCCCAGATTAACCGTCTCGGCCGTTGCGTCCCGCAATGCTGTCAGGTACGGTTTAGCAATCGCCGTAATGTCTAATGAATCATTAACCGCCTGGGCATAGTGAAGAAAGATCGTTCCTAAGTGATAGACCTTCTCATTCCCCGCAGTCGTTGCCTTCACATATCCACAATACGTCAACGTCGTTAGGATCTTATAAATCGTGGGTTTAGATATATCAAGGTGGTCGCTAAGGTCGCCCAATGTTGGGGCCGCCTTAGCACTCGCAATATAGTCCAAGATTTTTTGCGCCTTCAATAAGACCGTTCCGTAAAGTTTCTTTTCCATCGCGTTTCCTGCTCCTTAAGCTGAAATAAGGCAACCAAGTCCATCGACCGGGTTACCCTAATAAGTAATTATTTTTTAACGAACGAGGTAACCACCATCAACCGGGATGATGGCACCATTGATGTAATCGGCAGCAGGACTAGCCAAGAAGACCGCAATCCCCATCAGCTCATGGGGTTCTGCCCAGTGTCCCGCTGGGATCCGGTCAAGAATTTCCTGGTTACGTTTTTTATCGGCACGGATTGGCGCCGTATTGGCGGTCTTGATATAACCAGGGGCAATCGCATTGACCTGAATCCCATAGGCTCCCAACTCGCTGGCAAAGGACTTAGTCAGGCCGGCAACCCCATGCTTTGAAGCGGTGTAGGATGGGATAAACTTACCGCCCTGGAAGGAAAGCATCGAACCGATATTAATGATCTTACCGTGTCCCTGCTTAGCAAAGACCTTGGCTGCCGCAAGTGACAGATGGTAAACCGCATTAAGGTTAATATCGATTACCGCATCCCAATCTTCGTCCTTAGATTCAAGAAGCGGGTTACGACGGATCATCCCGGCATTGTTGATGAGAATGTCAATGTGTCCAAACAAGTCAAGGGCAGTGGCAATTACCTTATCAGCAATTCCTTTTTCAGTAAGGTCCGCCTGCATAAATTCGACACGCCGGCCACGCTTCTCAATCATCTTGCGGGTTTCTTCCCAGCCCTGTCTTCCGCGAGTAGGGATAAAGATATCCGCACCAGCCTCGGCTAAGGCAACCGCATATCCTTGCCCCAGGCCAGTATTACCTCCCGTGATAATCGCAACCTTCCCATGCAGGTCAAAGAATGACATCTTAAACTTATCAAGGGCGGCTTCGTTTTGCTTAATTTCTTCTTCAGACTGTTGCATATAAAAATCTCCTTTACCGCAAGTCGTGCATATCAACCATGTCCATATCATCATAAGTCTGGTTTTCACCGCACATTGCCCAGATGAAGGAATAGCTGGTCGTCCCCACACCGCAATGAATGGACCAACTTGGGTTAACGACAGCCTGTTCCGGCTCTAACACGATATGCTTGCTTTCATTTGGTGTTCCCATAAAGTGAAATACCCGCGTATCCTTTGAGCCAAACTCACAGTACATGTAGGTCTCCATCCGCCGGGCATGCGTATGACAAGGCATCGTGTTCCAGCCATTTCCGGGCTCAAGAACCGTATAACCCATCTGTAGCTGGCAGGTATCCATGCTAGAAGCATCAATGTACTTGTAGATTGTCCGCTTATTCATGTCTTCTTGTTTTCCCATTGGCATTGCAATGGCATCCTTGAACGGTAGCTTCTTATTCGGATACGTCTTGTGTGCCGGGGTCGATACGACGTAAAATTTGGCTGGATCAGCTGAGTCAGCAGATTCAAAGATCACATGCTTAGCCCCCATCCCGATGTAGTAGCCATCATGTTTAACAATCGAATCCTTCTTGCCATCAATGGTGATCGCACCGGCCCCACCGATATTAATGAAGCCTAGTTCGCGCCGCTGCAAAAAGTAATCGACACCCAGTTGCTTATCAAGCTTGATTTCCAATGGCTCGCCAGCCTTAGGAGTGACCCCACCAAAGATCATTCGGTCATTATAGGTATAGGTTAGGTTAATGTCCCCCAACGAGAAAATCTTGTCCATCAGAAATTCCTGCCGTAATTCGTCCGTATCGTAATGCTGGATATCCTGCGGTGCATGTGCATAACGTGTAACCATATTAAAACTCATCTTAATAGCCCTCTTTGTTTCTTATATAGAAATGATATTTCTTATTTCACTTCATATTATAGGTTTTTAATTTCTTTATGCAAGCGGATTCATATAGTAAAAGGGACAGAAAAATCCAAAAAGTGAATCTTTCTGTCCCTTAGTATTTAGATTAAGTAGAAATGCTAATTAATATTCTTTGGTGGATTATAGAATGAAGTTAGCCACCCAGTTGGTGGTAAATAAAAAACGC
>CAMCCW010000068.1 GCA_945873395.1 uncultured Lactobacillus sp.
CTTTAAAAATTGGCCCGTCTGGCGATTACTGGTATACTTAATTGTTAGAATAAATTTTGGATAAGAGGGTAAACAATCATGGCTGATCAATTAGCAGCAATTTTTGAACAAATTAAAAAATACAACAAAATTATCATTCACCGCCACCAACGCCCCGACCCGGACGCCATCGGTTCCCAAGTGGGGCTGGCCGAGATTCTGAAGGCTTCTTTCCCATATAAGCAGATTTATGTGGTCGGTAAGCACATTCCGGGATTTGACTGGATCGGTACAATGGACGAAATTGACAACGATACCTTCGACGATGCCCTGGTGATTGTTACCGATACCGCCAATGCACCCCGAATTGATGACCGTCGTTTTGACAATGGCGATGAGTTGATCAAGATTGACCACCACCCGAACGATGAACCGTTTGGGGACCTGATGTGGGTTGAACCGGATGCCTCCAGCTGTTCGGAAATGATCTATGCCTTCTACCAGCACTTTGCCAAGGAACTGAAGCTGCCCAAGAAGGCGGCTAGTGCCCTTTATGCCGGAATCATCGGTGACACTGGACGCTTCCTTTACCCAGCAACCACACCAAAGACGATGCTGGTTGCCGGTGCCCTAATGGCAGCCGGGGCAGATGCTGCGGCGATCAGTCGGCGGGAAAATGAAATTACCCTGCCACTTGCTCGGCTGTCGGCGTACGTTTATGAACATCTAACCATCCTGGATCATGGGGCCGCTTATGTGGTCTTGACCAGTGAATTGCTGGACAAGTTTGGCCTTACCGAGGCCGGGACCTCCGCTGTCGTTTCATTACCAGGTCGGATCAAGGATGTTAGTGCCTGGGCGATCTTCGTCGAGCAGGCGGACGGTCACTACCGGATCCGGCTGCGTTCCAAGGGTCCCGCAATCAATGGCCTCGCCAAGCAGCATGATGGTGGGGGCCACGAACTCGCCAGCGGTGCCAAGGCCAAAGACCAGGAAGAGATTAAGCAGGTAATTAATGAACTTGATCAACTGACGACGGATTACACAACGAAATAACCGAAAGGAACTGACAAATGACTGAAAACAAGTTTAAGAACTTTAAATTACCGCCATACCTGATCAAGGCGGTTCAGGCAATTAACTTCTACCAGCCGACTGCCATCCAGGAACGGGTAATTCCCGATATTTTGAAGGGACAGAGTGTTGTCGGGCAATCGGCAACCGGGAGCGGGAAGACCCACGCTTTCCTCTTGCCACTCTTTGCCCGGATTGATCCGGAAGTTCAGGCCGTCCAGGCAGTGATCACCACTCCCAGCCGGGAGCTGGCCTACCAGATTTACGGGGCAGCTAAGCAACTGAACAAATTTGCCCCGCAACCCCTGACCATTCACAATTATGTCGGGGGAACCGATAAACAGCACCAGCTTGACCAACTGGCCAGAAAGCAGCCCCAATTGGTAATCGGAACCCCCGGCCGGGTCCTCGACCTGATCAAGAGCCAGGCCCTGGATATCCACACGGCAACGATGTTTGTCGTTGATGAGGCGGATATGACCCTGGACATGGGCTTCTTGGAACAGGTTGACCAGATTGCCAGCAACTTCCCTGAAGATCTCCAGATGATGGTCTTCTCGGCAACGATTCCCAAGAAATTACGGCCATTTTTGAAGAAGTACATGGCCAATCCGCAGGTTGAGGAGATTCCGACCCAGGCGGTCATCAACCCCGATGTCCAGAACTGGTTGATGTCGACCAAGGGTCAGGACAAGAACCAGCTGATCTACCGGCTCCTGACGATGGGTGAACCATACCTGGCCCTCGTCTTTGCTAACACTAAGGAGCGGGTCGAGGAACTGACCCGTTACCTGGAAGGGCAAGGCTTGAAGGTTGCTATGATCCACGGGGGCTTGGAGGCTCGCCGACGGAAGCGGACCATGCGTCAGGTCCGTAACCTGGATTACCAATACGTGGTGGCCACTGACCTCGCTGCCCGGGGGATTGATATTGACGGAGTTTCTCTTGTGATCAATGATGATATTCCGACCGACCTTGAATACTTTGTTCACCGAGTAGGGCGGACTGGCCGGAACGGAATGACCGGGACGGCCATTACCCTGTATGCACCGGCAGAAGATGATTTGATTGATAAGCTGGAAGAACGCGGCATCAAATTTATCCCAAAGGAATTTCGGGGCGGCCGATTGGTAACCACTCATGACCGGAACCGGCGGAAGAAGTACCACCGCAAGCAAGCCGAGCTGGATCCGTCGATGAAGGGCTTTGTCAAGAAGACCAAGAAGCGGGTCAAACCGGGCTACAAGAAGCGGATCAAGCGGGCCATCAAGGAAGATGAGCAACAGAAGCGTAAGTTAGAGCTTCGCCACAAGATTCGTAAGGCCAAGCGCCAGCGTCAACGGCAACATCGGCGAGAACGGAATGCCCGTTGATTTTAGCGGCTAAGTTCGCTATAATATGGCTTGTTTGGGATATGCCGGTCAGGTATGATTTTCAGAAACGGTCGGGTTGCTGCGACGGCCGATGACTGCCTGACGGGTGCTCCCCATTCATAAAATTTGATATTCAACTCGGCTGTTAGTCGAGAAATAAGAGGTAAACGAAATCCATCGTTGCAAACAGAGTGGTACCGCGTCGTCCGGCGTCTCTGATCGCAAGGATGGATTTTGTTTTTGGAAAGGGAGATATCATGAAAAAGTTAAAGAAGCTGAACAGTGCTCAGGTTCGGCGGATGTACCTGAAGTTCTTTGAAGAACACGGGCACAAGATCATGCCAAGTGCATCCCTGGTTCCGGTTAACGACCCAACCCTGCTGTGGATCAACTCCGGGGTTGCCACGATGAAGAAGTACTTTGACGGCAAGGTCGTTCCGGAAAATCCGCGGATGACTTCCTCACAGAAGAGTATTCGGACCAACGATATCGAAAACGTTGGGAAGACTGCCCGGCACCACACCATGTTTGAAATGCTGGGGAACTTCTCCGTTGGTGACTACTTCAAGAACGAGGTTATTCCGTGGGCCTGGGAATTGCTGACCAGCGACAAGTGGTTCGGCTTTGACCCCGAACGGCTCTACATCACCTACTACCCAAAGGACCACGATGCTTACAATAAGTGGCGTGAAGTTGGGGTCGCTAAGGACCACCTGATCCCAGACGAGGATAACTTCTGGGACATTGGTCAGGGTCCATCCGGTCCTGATACCGAAATCTTCTATGACCGTGGTCAGGAGTTCAACAACCTGGCTGATGACGATCCAGAAAACTACCCTGGTGGGGAAAACGAACGTTACCTGGAGATCTGGAACATTGTTTTCAGTCAGTTCAATCACACCCCTGAGGATACCTATGAACCATTACCACACAAGAACATTGATACCGGGATGGGTCTCGAACGGGTGGTTTCCATCTTTGAAAACGCCCCAACCAACTTCGAAACCGACCTCTTCATGCCTCTGATCAAGCAAACCGAAGAGTTCAGTGGGACGAAGAAGTACGGTGAAAACAAGGAAGACGATATCCAGTTTAAGATCATCGCCGACCACATTCGGACGATCACCTTTGCCATCGGTGACGGCGCTCTGCCTTCTAACATGGGGCGGGGTTATGTCATTCGGCGCTTACTCCGGCGGGCCGTGGTTGCCGGTAAGAAGCTGGGCATCGATGAACCATTCCTGGCTAAGATGGTACCAACGGTTGGTAAGATTATGCAGGACTACTACCCAGATGTCCTGAAGAACGCCGACTACATTGCTTCCGTTATCAAGTCCGAAGAAGACCGCTTCAGTGCAACCCTGAACGGCGGATTGAACCTTCTGAACAACGTGATTGCTGAAGCCAAGAAGGACGGTACTAATGAGATCGACGGTAAGACGGCCTTCAAGCTCTATGATACTTATGGTTTCCCAATCGAACTGACCAAGGAATATGCCAGTGACGAGGGCCTGACGGTTGACCAGAAGGGCTTCGAAGCGGCCATGACCGAACAGCAGAACCGGGCCCGCAACGCTCGTGACATGGACAATGGGATGGGTGTTCAAACCGACCTGTGGACTGACTTCAAGGAAGACAGCAAGTACGTTGGTTACACTGATCTGACGGTTGACAACGCTAAGGTCATCGGTCTGGCCCATGACGGTAAGCAGGCTGACTCTGCTGACGCTGACGACAAGGACATCGAAGTTATCTTCGACGTCACCCCATTCTATGCTGAAATGGGTGGTCAGGTTGCCGATACCGGTGACATCATCGATAACTACGGCAAGACGGTTGGCCGGGTTGTTGACGTTCAGCATGCGCCAAACCAACAAAACCTGCACCGGGTTGAATTGACGGCACCGCTGAAAAAGGGTGCTCGCTACAAGCTGGTTGTGGATCGCCTGCGTCACCTGAAGATTGAGAAGAACCACACCGCAACCCACCTGCTCGACCAGGCCCTGCGGAATGTTTTAGGTGGTCACACTCAACAGGCTGGTTCACTGGTTGAAGAGCACTACCTGCGCTTTGACTTTAACCACTTTGGCCAGGTTACGGCTAAGGACCTGCAGGCCGTAGAACAGATGGTTAATGAACAGATCTGGAAGGAAATCCCGGTTAAGACCGTTGAAACGGACATTGATTCCGCTAAGGAGATGGGTGCGATTGCCCTCTTCTCTGACAAGTACGGTGACAAGGTCCGGGTTGTTAAGATTGGTGACTACAACACCGAATTCTGTGGTGGTGACCACGTTAAGAACACCAACGAACTGGGTCTCTTCAAGATCGTTTCCGAAGGTGGAGTTGGTGCCGGTGTTCGGCGGATCGAAGCCGTTACCTCCAGCGATGCCTTCAAGTTCCTCCAAGACCGTGATAATCTGCTGGAACAGACGGCTAGTGAGTTGAAGACTGCTCAGATCAAGGAAGTTCCTCACCAAGTCGCTGCTCTGCAGGCTGACTTGAAGGAGGCTCAAAAGAAGAGTGCTGCTCTGGAAGCCAAAATCGCTGCTCAACAGGCTAACAATGTCTTTGAGAACGTTCAGGACACCAAGCAGGGTAGCTTGATCGCTGCTGAGGTCAAGGTTGCCGGGATGGGTCAGCTTCGTCAACTGGCTGATAGCTGGCGTGCTAAGAAGCTTTCCGACGTATTGGTCCTTGGAACAGCTAATGGTGACAAGGCCAACTTGCTGGTTGCTGTAAGTGATGATAAGGTCAAGGCTGGCTTAAAGGCTGGTGACCTGATTAAGTCTATCGCCAAGGCCATCAATGGTGGCGGTGGTGGTCGGCCAAACCTGGCCCAAGCTGGTGGGAAGAACCCAGCCGGGATTCAGGATGCGCTGAAGCTTGCCAAGGAATACATGGATAAGTAACTATGTAATAAGGGATAACCGGGCAATACACTGGTTATTCCTTATTTTTTGTTTGAACACGTCATAATTGTGATTTACCGATATTTATAGTAGAATATATAGCTAAGAGATTAGCCGGAGGTGACGATTTATGACTACCAATAATGATGAAACAATGTTCTATGACTTTGGTCAGGAACGGCAGAAGAATATTAGGGAGACCCTCAAGACGGTATATGAATCCTTAGAGGAAAAGGGCTACAACCCGATCAACCAGATTGTGGGTTACCTTCTGTCTGGTGATCCGGCATACATTCCCCGTTTAAATGATGCCCGGAATTTGATCCGCCAGCACGAACGTGACGAGATCATTGAGGAATTAGTTGTGTCGTATCTGAAGAATAATGGTGAGACTAAATGAGACTAATGGGTCTGGATGTCGGTTCAAAGACAGTCGGGATTGCGGTTAGCGACCCCTTGGGTTGGACAGCGCAGGCAGTCGAGATCATTCCCATTGACGAAGACAATGAAGTCTTTGGGATTGACCGCGTTGCTGAGCTGGTAGCCAAGGAACAGGTTGCGGGATTCGTGGTCGGCCTACCGAAGAACATGAATAATACGGAGGGACCGCGGGTAGATGCTTCCAAGCACTATGGTGAGCTCCTCACCCAACGTTTTCCTGATATCCCCGTTGATTTCCAAGACGAACGACTAACCACCGTTGAGGCTCACCGGATGTTGGTCGAAGAAGCCGACATCTCCCGGGCCAAGCAAAAAAAGGTGATCGATGAAGTTGCTGCAACCTTTATCCTGCAGAGCTACTTGGATCGTCACGGCCGCTTAGTCCAGAAATTAAAATAAGGATGAATTGATATGAGCAAACAACAATCTAATAACGATGAAAACTTAATCACCCTGATCGACGAGGACGG
The DNA here is from genome assembly GCA_945873395.1 of uncultured Lactobacillus sp. Classification (GTDB taxonomy): domain Bacteria; phylum Bacillota; class Bacilli; order Lactobacillales; family Lactobacillaceae; genus Limosilactobacillus. The sequence continues at coordinate 6,250 of CAMCCW010000068.1, forward strand.
TAATGAACAGCTCTTTAAGGAGTTGTTTACCTTTGACTCTGATGATTATGGTAAGTCCTACATCTTCATCTATCCTGCTGAGCAGGAGAATGATGATTCGGTTGATATCCAGGCTTACATTGTTGCAGATAACGAAGATGGCGATGGCCAGGACCTAGTACCGATCGAGGATGATAAGGAATGGGACATGGTTGAACAAGTCCTTAACACTTTCCTCGATGACGATGGGAACTTTAATGCTTAAAATATAGCGAGTAATCGGGAAGTGATAGCCATGGCGCTGTCGCTTCCCTTTTCTATCGATAGGACAATGATATGATTCTAACAACGTTAATTATTTTGATCCTGATTGGCTGCTTCATCAATGGTCACCGTCGCGGCCTGCTAATGATGGCCCTGTATACGGGAACCTATCTGGTGAGTTGGATGATTGCCAAATGGGGCGCCCGGGCACTTGGTGGTGGCCTGAGCAGTTTACTACCCGACGTCAGCCAGAGCGCTGCGTATTCAACAACGGTTTTGAAGGCAGTCGACAATAACGCCTTTTTCTATAACGGGATTGCCTTCTTGGTAATTTTTACCCTGGTCTCAACCCTTTGTCACTGGGGGATTGGTAAACTCCGCTGGATCAAGCGGCTACCGATTGTCGGCACCTTTGACCGGCTGGCGGGAGGAATCCTGTCTTTGATAATTGGTTACGTGGTGATCTACGTGGCCCTGGTAATTCTCCAATTGTGGCCAGCTGGTTGGTGGCAAATGCAGCTGGCTAACTCAGGGCTAGCCCAGTTTATGATCAATCAGACCCCGGCATTGGCCCAATTAGTGATCGATACGCTTAAGTGAACTACTCGGCTATAAATGACCGCGCTTCTGGGAACACGAAGTAGTATTTAGGATGTTGTATCAGTATTCTGAAAACCTAACTTACAGAACTCCGCTCTCTTACCATGGCTAGTCCCTAACCAACGGCTTTTAGTCCTTTATTGAGAATATTAACTGCCGCATTAATATCTCGATCGTGGTGAGTACCGCATTGCGGACAGGTCCATTCACGGACTGCTAAAGGCTTCGGCCCGCTATGGTATCCACAGTTGGAACAGATTTGGCTGGTATAGTTGGGCTTGACGACAATCAGCTTTTTACCATACCAGGCACATTTGTATTCCAGCATCGCTCTAAGCTCATACCAGCTGGCATTGGCAATCGCCTTAGCTAAGTGGTGGTTGTGCTGCAGATTCTTGGTTTTCAAATCTTCAATGACAATCACGTCATACTGCTTAACTAAATCAGTGGTCAGCTTATGCAGGTAATCCTTACGCCGGTTAGCGATCTTCTGCTGATAGCGCGCTTTTTGAGCCCGGGCCCGTTGCCAATTCTGATAATCATCCAGTTCTTCTTTAAGCGTTTTGTGGCTGTGATTCCATTGGCGAACCGCTACTGTCGCCCTGTGACGCCGGTTGCTATATTTGCTTTGCCGCTGCAGGGCTTGCTTTTCCAGCCACTTAGCATTAAATGCCTTGTACTTAATCCCATCCGAACTGGTTATTAAATTGGCAATCCCGACATCGAGACCAACCGTTTTGCCAGTTTTGGCCAAAGCTTGTGGCACCGGCGCTTCAACTTGCAAGGACAGGTAGTAGCGGCCGGTTGAATCATAACTGACCGTATAGCGCTTGATCTTTAAGTCCGTTATTCGGCCGGCCTTGCTGGTTCTAATGCTGCCCAACTTAGGCAACTTCATCCGGCGGTTAGCGCCCGACAAGTAGAATGGCCAGTGTAGGATTGCCTGCTGGCCCGTCTGCTTTTAAAACGTGGATAACCGCCTTGATGTTTGAAGAGCATCTTAAAGGATTGCGCCAAGTCATGGTTAACAACTTGTAAGCTGGTAGAGTCGCTTTGTTTCAAGAACGAGTACTCCTGTTTAAGCGGCTTCAAAAGGTAATTCATACCATACTCATTGACAAAGTGACTGC
>CAMCCW010000069.1 GCA_945873395.1 uncultured Lactobacillus sp.
TTGGCCTTGTCAACCGTCGTCAGGGAGTAGCTGATGGCTTGCGTCAAGCCCATCCCCTCAAGGTCGTGCCGACTAGCCCGAATGAACCGTTGCCAGGCAGTCAGGCCACCCCGGTTCCGGGTCATCACTGGCAGGGTCTCCGGCAGGTTATCGTAACCATAGATCCGGGCGATTTCCTCATAGAGGTCGGCAGCAACGAAGATGTCCCACCGCCGGGCCGGAACCGTGACGACGATTTGGTCATCACCGTTTACCTGGTAGCCGAAGTTAAGCCGCTTGAAGACGTCTTCTACGTCAGCCATCTTCAGGCCGGTACCCAGGACGTGGTTGATTTTGTTAAGGGACAGGGTGATCTGCTTATCAACGACTGGCTTTTCGCTTCCTGTAACGATACCCTTCGTCACCTGACCGCCCGCCAGTTCCTTAATCAATTCGGCGGCTTCGTTTAAGGCCGTTTCAACGGTTGCCGGGTTGATGCCCCGTTCGAACCGCATTGAGGACTCACTATGCAGGTCCAGACGCCGAGCTTGCTTACGAACCATAACTGGATCAAAGATTGCTGCTTCCAGGGCCACCGTGGTCGTCTGGTCAGAAACAGCGGTGCCTTCACCACCCATCGTGCCGGCAAGGGCCACTGGCTGACCATCAACCGTTACCAGGATGTCATTGGCCTTGAGGGTCTGTTCGTCCCCATCCAGGGTGGTGAACTTCTCACCATCGTTGGCGTGGCGGACACCAAAGTCATGGCCGCCAGGCAGCTGGTCGTAGTCATAACTGTGCAATGGCTGACCATACTTCAGCAGGATGTAGTTAGTAACGTCGACCACGTTATTGACTGGCCGAATCCCGGCATTCCACAGGCGGATTTGCATCCACAGTGGACTGTCAGCGATCTTAACACCCTTGATGACCCGCAGCTTGTAGGTTGGCGCAATCTTATCGTCGTCAATCTTGGCACTGACCAGTTCGCTGGTAGCCTGATCACCGTTTTCCTCAACTGGGAGTTCCTTGAAGTGGGGCTTCAGGTTGTAGAAAGCAGCGATATCGTTGACGTTCCCGTACATACTCAGCATGTCACCACGGTTAGGGGTAACATCTGTATCGATAATCGGGTCATCCATGCCCAGGTAGCCAAAGACCGGTTCGCCAACCTTGGCGTCATCTGGCAGGAAGTAGATGCCGGCCTCGTAGTCCTTTGGGGCGATCTTATCACTGAAACCGATTTCCTGAAGGGCACAGAGCATTCCGTTGGACTCTACACCCCGGATCTTACCGCGCTTGATCTTGACGTTGTCGGCAATCCGGGCACCGTTCAAGGCCACAATGACCTTCTTGTCAGCCTGGACGTTTGGAGCACCGCAGACTACTTGAATGGGATCATCTTCACCGACATCAACCTGGCAAATGTGCAGGTGGTCGGAGTTTGGGTGTTCTTCCACACTGAGCACCTTCCCGACAACGATCTTCTTCAAGCCATCATCCATCTTGTAAACATCGTTAATATCAACCGACGTCCGGGCAATCTTTTCTGCAAGGTCGCGTGGCTCAACGTCCAGGTCGAGGTATTCCTTTAACCATTGGTATGATACTTTCATCTTACATTATCCTTTCTCGTCGAATTGATTTAAGAACCGTACATCATTTTGGTAGAAGTTCCGGATATCATCGACCCCGTACTTCAACATTGCAAACCGGTCTGGGCCTAATCCGAAGGCAAAACCGCCGTATTCTTCAGGGTCAACCCCGGACATCTTCAAGACGTTCGGGTGCACCATTCCGGCACCAAGAACTTCGATCCAACCGGTGTGCTTGCAGATCGCACAACCCTTGCCCATGCAGTTGAAGCAGGTGATATCGGCCTCGACGGATGGTTCCGTAAATGGGAAGTAGCTTGGCCGCAGCCGAACATCCAGCTTATCGCCGAAGAGGGATTGAGCAACGACCTTCAGGGTTCCCTTCAGGTCAGCCATGGTGATGTGCTTGCCGACAACCATTCCTTCGATCTGGTTAAACTGGTGACTGTGGGTCGCATCATCAGTATCCCGCCGGTAAACCTTACCTGGGGAGATCATCTTCAGTGGACCCTGGCTGAAGTCGTGCTTCTCTAGCATCCGGGCCTGCATTGGTGAGGTCTGCGTCCGCATTAGGACAGATGGAGTAACGTAGAAGGTATCCTGCATATCACGAGCGGGGTGGTCCTTTGGCAGGTTCAGCTTTTCAAAGTTGTAAACTTCTTGCTCAACTTCATCCCCGACGGCAACTTCGTAACCCATGGAGACGAAGAGGTCGACCACTTGGTCAATGATCTGTTGGATGACGTGTGGCTGACCCTGAGCTACCGGGCTACCAGGCAGGGTGACATCGACCGTTTCCGCTTGGAGTTCGGCATCCAAGGCCGCCTGTTCCAAGGCCGCCCGCTTTTCTTCAATGGCTGCCGTCAGGTCGTCACGAACCTTGTTGGCAAACTGACCAACCTTTGGCCGTTCCTCGGCGCTAATGTCCCGCATTCCCCGTAAAACATTGGTGATCGGGCCCTTCTTTCCCAGCATCTTAACGCGAATCTCGTTAATCCGCTTGAGGTCTGATGAGTTTTCAATCTCTTGCAATCCTTGCTGGCGCAGGTCAGCAAGCTTCTCTTTTAATCCCATGCTTTCAACTCCTTTGTAAATAAAAAAGCCTCATCCCCATAGGGACGAAGCTTCGCGGTACCACCCTAGTTTATAGGCAGCTGCCTATACACTTTTGTTGATCAATAACGGTGATCGACCGGAATACCATTACATATCGGCTCAGGAAATGAAATTCACCGGGATAAGCTGGCCACCGCTCACAGAATCTTGGTGGCTCTCTGACAACCATTACCGGTTACTAGTTTCCGTCATCGCTTTTAACTATACTAAGTATTCTAATGACTCGACAGAGATTGGTCAAGCCCCAATTAGCACCACTTATCGCTCCATGCATGAACTTCCTTCATTACTGGTGCTAACTCACGTCCCCGCGTCGTCAATGAATAGTCAACTCGACTGGATCCCGGATAGGTGTTCCGCACGATGATCTGATCATCCTCGAGTTCCTTCAGTCGTTCGCAAAGAACCCGGTCACTGCACTTGCTGACGCTGTTGGCAATGTCCTTGAATCGTAAGGTGTCACTCTCCAGTAAGACTTCAATAATCAAGCCATTCCACTTTTTGCCTAACATCATAAAGGTTTGAGTGAACTTGGGACACAATTGACAACCACCATCCGCAACCGGTGTACTAGCTTCATGTTGCATATGATGTCTCCTTCCTACCAAATAGTACGCATTCGACGCTTCTTAATCCGGCGACGAAGCTTGGCCCGCATCGGACTAAAGAATTCGTGTTCTGCTTCAAAATCGTCAACCAATGAAACAATTAAGCTTTCTGGGTACCGAGGCACAGCGAGCGTCGCCCCAAACATGTGCTTCAGGATAATATCTTTTTCCATCTTGTTTAACGGGGTAATCTTCTCCGCATTCCGCAGAGCCACCCGGGGATGGATGAAGGCGTGGGTACCAAGGTCAAACTTGGTCGTCCGCCAATCGTAGTAGAACAGGTCATGGAGCAACCCGGCCCGGGCAACACTTCGATAGTCAAGGTGGAAACGTTTAGCAATCCTGTAGCTATCGTACGAAACCGCAATTGAATGTTGCAAACGATTCGAGTGATGGTGCTGGGTATATTTAGCGAGCTTCTTGACGGCAGGCTGAGCCAGCAGGTCAGAAACGATTGAGACGTATTCTTGATCGTTGCGCCACTCATTCTTTGATTTCATGTAATACCCCTTTTCTATTGGTTACCATCATCATACATGATAGCTAGCCAAAAATAAATCATTTTGCTTTTCAAAAGTAAGTAGTCTTACTGGTTCAGCTGAAACATCAGAATTCCGGCTGAAATAGCCACGTTCAGTGACTCGGCCTCACCCCGCATCGGGATGTAGAGGTTATCAGTGGTCTGAGCAAGCAGTTCGTCACTCATCCCCTGACCCTCGTTACCCATAATCAGGGCAAAGGTCTTGCCGGGATGAACCTCCCGAAAGTTTTTAGCCTGCGGATTCAACTGGGTGCCATAAACCGGTGCCCCGTTCGCTTTAAAATCCGCAATCCATTTACGTAAGTCCCCTTCAAAGAGCTGAAGGTGAAACTGGCTTCCCTGCATGGAGCGAACAACCTTGGGGCCGAATAGGTCGGCAGAACGATGCCCAACGACGACACCGGTGAAGCCAGCGGCGTCTGCCGTACGGACCATGGTTCCGACATTGCCAGGATCCTGGACCCGGTCAAGAAACAACCAGGCCCCGGTCAATGGCTGCTGGGGAACCCGGTGGGCATCTGGCAGGTCAACGACAGCCGCAATTCCCTGCGGTGTGACGGTATCAGTGATGTGCTTCATGATCTCCTCGGTCACGGCATAAACCTCTGCCGCGTGATCGAACAGGTCTTGGTGCTGATCCAGCTGTTCGCTGGTCCCGATCAGCTGATGAATCGTCACTCCGGCTTGAATGGCCTCATTGACCAGGTGCCAACCATCTAAAAGATAGTAGCCAGTCTGCTTGCGAAATTTCTTGGTCTGGAGCTTTTTCCAGTCCTTAACGTGTTGATTGTGAATCGATGTTAATTCTTCCATAAGTTAAACTACCCTTCCTCTTAAGATAATTATACCATGTTATGGGTGTACAATATCTTTAACTAATTAACGGCTTTTATAATTTTTTATTAAGGAGATGAGCGCACTTGATTAATGTCCACCTAACCATCGCGGGACGAGTCCAGGGGGTCGGTTTTCGCTGGGGGACCCTTCAAATTGCCCAGCAGCTCGGCCTCAGTGGCTTTGTCCGCAACCAAATTGACGGAAGGGTTTACGTTGAGGTCCAGGGGCCCAAGGAAAAGGTCGACCGCTTTGTTCATCGGCTTGCTCAAGGCCCGACTTCCTACGCTATCGTCGACCATATCCAGCAAATGGCCGGGCAAATTACCGATTATGGGGACCAATTTACCATCCGGCGCTAATTGATGATCAGGCTCCGGGTGGCTTTTCGGCCCACTTTAGAGTAAGATATGTACTGTTTATCCATATCAAATTGAAAATAATCAAAGCAAGGGAGAATTAGATACCGTATGAAACATAAATGCCTTACAGTTGTCGGTCTGATGACGACGATGCTCCTGCTACTCAGCGGGTGTGTCCGCACCACCAAGAGCGGCCGCCCCTATGGCTTTGTCTATGACTACATGGCCAAGCCGATGCAGCACCTGATGGAATGGTTAGCTGGTCACCTGGGGAACAACTATGGCTGGGCAATCGTTGTGATTGTCGTGATCGTCCGAACAATCCTGTTGCCAGTGATGTTCTCACAGATGAAAAAATCAACCATCACCCAGGAGAAGATGGCTCGGGTCCAGCCAATGATCAAGGAGCTATCTGCCAAGCAACGAGCTGCCAAGACACCGGAGGAACAAGCCGCTGTTAGTCAACAGATGATGGCCCTCTACCGGGATAACAATATCAGCCTGACTGGGGGGATCGGTTGCCTGCCGCTGTTAATTCAGCTGCCAGTCTTCGCCGCCCTCTACGCTGCTATCCGTTACTCGCCAGATCTCTATCATGCGACCTTCTTCGGGATTGCACTGGGGAAGCCAAGTATCCTCTTCGCCATCCTGTCCTTCATTGCCTACGCCGTCCAGAGTTACCTTGGTCTGGTCGGGGTACCAGAAGAACAGAAGAAGCAGATGAAGATGGCCATTTGGATGAGTCCATTCATGACCTTCTTCATCTCACTGACTTCCTCGGCTGGTCTGGGGCTCTACTTCTTCATCGGTGGGCTCTTTGCCATCTTGCAGACCCTGATGGTCAACGCCTACCGGCCGCGGATCCGCAAACAGATCGCTGAAGAGGCCAAGAAGCACCCAGTCAAAATGCCTGCCGCTCCGGCTACACCAAGTTCTACTTCAACCAGCACTGCCGACGCCATCGACCAGCTTAAGAAGCCAAATCCGGCTAAGAAAATGGCCCAACATAATCGGCAACGGAATGCTGGTAAACAGCAGCACCACAAGTCAAACAACAAATAGTCTTTAAATAACAATTAGTGGCTGGAAGAAAAAATTGTTTTTCTTCCAGCCACATCTTTTTCAAATAAAATTCAAGGAGGAAATATAAAATGATCAAACAGATTGTTACCGATGTCGAACAACTTCGTCAGCCATCCACCCCAGCAACCAAAGCAGACCTGCCCCTCGCCACGGACTTGCGAGATACCCTAGCGGCTCACCAGGACCACTGTGTTGGTATGGCTGCTAACATGATTGGCAAACGCAAGCGGGTAATCATCGCCCAACTCGGTCCCATTCCAGTCGTGATGTTTAATCCACAACTCACCAGTCAGAGCCAGCCCTATCAGACTGAGGAAGGATGCCTCTCCCTAACTGGTCAACGGCCAACCAAACGCTTCAAGAAGATCACTGTCCAGTTCTACAACCAGCAGTGGCAACGTCAGCAGTTAACCCTGATGGACTTTGCTGCTGAGATCGTCCAGCACGAGCTCGACCACTGCAACGGGGTGATTATCTGATCACCATACTGTGAAAAGCAAACCGAGATCTGATAGGATAAAAGAAATAAGGGTTGCAGAATCGCCGGGTTTTGCCATGAAATTGCGGTTCCTCAAACAGGCGTCCGCTAGCGGGGGATGAGGGACAATTGGAGGAATTAATATGGATTCGACACAAGCAATCAAACACGAGGTCCGGCACTATGTCGTTCGGAACGTCATTGCCACCATGGGGATGTCCCTTTATGTCATCATCGACACCCTTTTCATCTCAATCGCTGCTGGAGCCTTGGGACTAACTACTCTTAACCTGGTTTTGCCCCTCTTTAACGTCTTCAACGGGGTCGGCCTCCTGCTCGGGGTCGGCGGGGCTACCATTTTCTCACTCAACAAGGTGCTCCATCCCGACCGGGTCAAGGACCTGTACAGTCAGCTAATCATCTTTGCGGCCACCTTTGGAATCGTCCTGGCGATCCTGCTCAACGTCTTTGCTACGCCAGTCGTGAATTTTCTCGGCGCCGATGATCAGACCCGGCAGATGGCAATCGTCTACCTGCGGATCTGTGCCTGGTCCGGTCCCCTGTACATGTGTAACTACATCACCATCAACTTTGTCCGTAACGACGGGAACCCGACGTTAACCATGCGGGCGACCCTGACGGAAACCCTCTCCGTCATCCTGATTGATTGGTTCTTCATCTTCGGCTGCGGGCTCAAGATGGAAGGGGCCGCTCTGGCCGTTCTCTTCTCACCACTTATCAGCCTCATCGTCCTCTCCCACCACCGACACTTTGCAGACCGCCAACTTCAGCTGCACTGGTCACGTCCCCGGTTGGTTAATCTCAAGCGCTCGGCTAAGCTGGGGATCGCCGCGGCCTTAAATGAGCTCAGTACCGGGGTCAGCATCTACTTCTTCAACCACGTCCTCCTGCAACTCGCCGATAACTATGCGGTAGCGGCTTACGGAGTAATCTCCAATATCGCCATTGTGGTACTGGCCATCGCCAACGGGGTTGCTCTGGGGGTACAGCCGATCGCCAGTCGGGAATACGGACAAAAGCACTTTGCTAGTGTCCGGACCGCCCTTAAGACGGGAATGATTATCACCCTCCTGCTAGCAACGATCAGTTTTATTATCCTGCTGGTCTTCAAGTTCCCCATCATCAGCGCCTTTAACACGGCCCACTCCGCCCAGCTGGTCAAATACGCCAGTGTCGGCTTGCCGATTTACTTCACCAGTGCCTTTTTCAGCGCCCTCAACCTGCTTTTCATCCTGTTCCTGACGGCGACGAATGCAGCCCGGGCTTCCTTCACTCTCTCCATCCTGCGGGGGTATGTCATTCTCCTACCAGCTATCTTGATCCTTGCTGCTTTAGTAGGGATCAACGGTGTCTGGGCGGCGGTCCCCGTTACAGAGTTCCTAGTCTGCATTCTTGCATCCATCCTGGTTCACCAGCGGATTAATCAATTTGATTAGTAAAACAAAAAATGGTTCTATGATATTCGGTAAGGATAAGATAAATTCTTGTTCTTACCGTTTTTT
>CAMCCW010000070.1 GCA_945873395.1 uncultured Lactobacillus sp.
CGGTAAGATAGTTCATGTTGTAAATAGTAATGATTACTATTTAATCAGAAGGAGGAAGACTGGTGAGAAGAAATAAATATTGGCTGGGCGTTGGTGGCCTGGTGGTGGCCCTGCTAGTGATTCTGGGGTTGTCGCTGGTCCCGTGGCGTACCATGCACCAGGAACAGCGGCCTATTCGGGTGATCACCAGCCTGGATTTTTATGGTGAAGTTGCCCAGGAAGTGGCTGGTAAGTACGGCCAGGTGACGGCGCTTATTAACAACGCCTCCATTGATCCACATGATTATCAACCTGGTACTTCCCAGGCCCAGAAGATGGCTCAGGCTAACGTGGTAATCCAGAATGGTCTCGGTTATGACCACTGGCTGACTAAGCTGACCCAGTCGGCGGGGGGCAGACACTACGCAGTCATCGATGTCGGCAGTCAGGTGGCGCACAAACATTCTGGAGACAATGAACACGTCTGGTATGATCCGCAAACGATGGAACGCCTGGCGGATACGCTGGCCAGTCGTTACAGCAAGATTGACCCTAAACACCGGGACTATTACCAGAGTCGGGCCCGCCGATACCACCGTTCGTTAGTGCCGCTTAATCAAGAAATTGCACGGGTAAAGGCTAACGTGGGCGATAAGCGTGCCGTGGCAGTTAGTGAACCGGTCTTTGACTACGCTTTGAATGCTCTGGGGTATCAGGTAATTGATGCTCACTTTGAGAAAGCCATTGAAGATGGTAACGATCCGTCGCCCCAGGATATTCAGGAACTACAGCAAGCGATCATTAATCATCAGATTGCGTTCTTTGTTGAAAACCGGCAGGCGAGCGACCACGTCATCGATAACATGGTCCGGCTGGCCCACAAGCATGATGTTCCGGTGCTGAAAGTGACTGAGACCAAACCGAATGGGGTTAGCTATGTTCAGTGGATGTTGACCCAGTACCGGCAGCTGGCCCGGATTCAGCAGGAAGGAGAATAGGATGGCAGTTGTATCAGTAGAGGATCTTAACGTGGCCTATGGAAACCACCAGGTCATCTCGGACCTGAGCTTCACGGTGAACGAGGGGGACTTCATGGTGGTGGTTGGCGAAAATGGGGTCGGCAAGACCACCCTTGTGCGTGCCCTGCTCGGCTTGATCAAACCGCACAGCGGCGAAATTGATGTTCCCACCAGCAGTGAGATCGGTTATGTTCCCCAGTTTCGGAACATCGATGAGGAATACCCCCTCTCAATCCGGGACTTCGTATCGTTAAACGTCAAAGCAGCGGGTTTCCCCTGGTTGAGCAAGAGGGAACGGGCTAAGGTCGACCGGATGATCCGGATGACCGATCTGACCGCCATTGCGGACCGTCCCCTAGGGTTGGCCTCCGGTGGGGAGAAGCAGCGGGCTTACCTGGCGCAGGCTTTGCTCCGGTCACCCAAGCTGCTGATTCTCGATGAATCAACGGCCAGCCTAGACAACGAGATGAAATATGAACTGCTTGATTTGGTGACACGTTTTCAGCAGGAAAACCTGAGCGTGATGTTCATCACCCATGACTGGGACCTTGCCCGCCACTTTGGGACCCGGTACCTGCAGATGATGCCTAATGGTTATAGCGAGGGGCCGATTAATGAGCTCCCCGAGCCGGAAGAGTAGGGGGTGACAGAATGTTAACATTAGCTTTTATGCGCCATGCATTTATCGCCAGTACCTTCATCGCGGTGGTTAGTGGGATCGTCGGCGTGTTTGTGGTAGCACGGCAGCTGTCGTTTCTGACCCATACCCTGTCCGAAATCGGCTTTGCGGGGGCTTCGTTTGCGGTGTTTGCGGGGTGGCCCGCGTTGAACGGGATGATCCTGTTTACCATGCTCAGCTCGGTCCTGGTTGGCCAGATGAGTATCAAGGAGTCCCGGCGAGAGGCCGTAATTAGCGCGGTCTCGGCCCTCTTCATCGGACTGGGAATTCTCTTCCTGTCGCTGAGCAGTCAGACCGCTAGTTCCGCCACCAGTATTCTCTTCGGGAGTGTCGTGGGGATTAGTGCCAATGAGGTTCACCAGCTGATTGCTCTTTCCGCCGTAGTCCTCTTGATTACTCTGGTGGTCTACCGACAGCTGAAGTTTAGCTCCTTTGACCCGATTGGCGCCCGGGTAGCTGGAATTAACGAAACCCTGATTTCGGTGATCTTCCTGCTCCTCCTCGCCCTGAGTGTCAGTGTGGCAGCCCAGATTGTGGGATCGCTTTTGATCTTTATCCTGCTGACCCTGCCGGCCGCCAGTGCCAAGTATTTCACTCACGGGGTCTGCAAGATGATTATCCTGGCAATTCTCTTCTCCCTGCTGGGCACCTGGCTGGGCCTTCTGTTAGGTTACCTGACTAACTGGCCGGTCAGCTTCTTTATCGCCGTGATTGAGGTTGTAATCTACGTGGTGGCCCTGGTTTATCAGAACTACTTTGTTGAGGCTAATTAACTAAGATAAGAGGTCGACGAATTCGTTCGCCGACCTCTTTTATGTTAAAGCTGGTACATTTAATGCTAGCCGATGTTTTTAAAAATAGTTCAGCTAAACCCGAACATTTTATGTTAGAATTAACTAGAATTAATACTTTTTGAAAGGCAGAGAAGAATGATGAAAGTACGTCGAAGTAACCGTTTGGTAGATATGACTCGTTACCTGATGGAACACCCCCGCACCTTGGTATCCCTGAAGTTCTTCAGTGAACGATTCGGATCCGCAAAGTCCTCAATCAGTGAAGACCTAAGCATCGTTAAGCACACCTTCCATACCTGGGGAGAAGGCCGTCTTGAGACCATCCCCGGTGCCAGTGGTGGTGCAGTCTTGACGCCGCTTTATTCCAAGGAAAATGCCCAGCGTGCGATTGATAACCTAGTTGCGGAAGTCAACGATGACTCACGCCTCCTGCCAGGGGGATATGTTTACCTGTCTGACCTGATCGGCCGGCCGGATATCCTCCGGCAAGTGGGCCGCCTGATCGCTACCCAGTACGTTGATAAGGACGTTGACGTGATCATGACGGTCGAGACCAAGGGGATTCCGATTGCCCAGAGTGTGGCTATGTACATGAACAAGCCATTTGTGATTGTCCGCAACAGCTCCCACATCACGGAGGGGCCAACGGTCAGTGTTAACTACGTCTCTGGTTCAGTTCAACGGATCAAGAAGATGGAGCTCTCCCGGCGGACCCTGTCGGCAGGAGCCAATGTGGTCGTGGTGGATGACTTCATGAAGGGTGGGGGCACCCTCAATGGGATGCACTCACTGATTAAGGAGTTTGATGCCCACCTGGTTGGGATGACTGTTCTGGCTGAGGGTAACGCGACGAATGGCAAGCGATTGGTTGACAATTGCACCTCATTAATTAAAGTAGATGCTGAAGATGGCGAGACAAAGTCGATTACGGCCCGTCCCGGTAACTTCATGACAACAGTGTTTGATTAGGAATGGAGAAAAGATTAACGATGGCAAAACGTAACGCAATTATTTTAGCAGCTGGTAAGGGGACGCGGATGCGCTCTAAACTCTACAAGGTCCTCCACCAGGTATGTGGTAAGACCATGGTGGACCATGTCTTGACGCAACTTGAGAAGGCTCACATCGAAAACATCATCACGGTGGTTGGCTTCGGTGCCAAAACTGTTGAGGAGAGCCTTGGACACCGGACCCGCTATGTCCTGCAAAAGCAGCAATTGGGGACTGGTCATGCGGTTATGCAGACCAAGGATATCCTGGGAGACATCGATGGTGAGACTATCATTGTCAGTGGAGACACCCCACTGTTCCGGGCGGAAACTTTTGAGAAGCTCTTCCAGTACCACGAACAACGTCATGCTGCCACAACGATCCTGACTTCCGTTGCCCCAGACCCGACTGGTTACGGCCGGATTGTCCGCAACGACGTCGGCATTGTGGAACGGATCGTCGAACAAAAGGACGCCAACGTTCAGGAACAGGCAATTAAGGAAATTAACACCGGAGTTTACTGCTTCGATAACAAGAAGCTCTTCGCTGCCCTAGAAAAGATCAATAACGATAACGCTCAGGGTGAATACTACCTGACCGACGTTATCGGGATCCTGAAGGGCGAAGACGAGATCGTCACGGCCTACAAGATGGATGACTTTGACGAGTCCATGGGGGTTAACGACCGGGTTGCTCTTGCTCGGGCTAACAAGGTAATGCGCGATCGGATCAACAAGCACTGGATGCAAGAAGGGGTCTCAATGATCGATCCCGCCACCACCTACATCGATGCTGACGTCACCTTAGGCAAGGACACGGTCTTGGAAGGCAACGTAGTCCTCAAGGGAAAGACTGTCATCGGTAACGACTGCTACATCAGTGCGGGTTCCCGGATCATTGACTCCACGATCCACGACGGCGTTAAGATTACCTCTTCGACCTTGGAGAGTGCCGAGATGCACAACGGCAGTGACATTGGTCCAAACAGCCACCTGCGTCCAGAAGCCGAGATCGGTGAGAATGTCCACATTGGTAACTTCTGTGAGGTCAAGAAGGCCTACATCGGCGAAGGTACCAAGGTTGGTCACCTGACCTACATCGGTAACGCTACCCTGGGTAAGAACATCAATGTCGGCTGCGGGGTTGTCTTTGTCAACTACGACGGGACCAACAAGCATCACACCAACGTTGGTGATCACGCCTTCATCGGCAGCAACAGTAATCTGGTTGCTCCGGTTAACATCGCCAAGGATGCCTTCATTGCAGCTGGCTCCACGATTACTGACAGTGTCGAACAATATGATATGGCGATCGCCCGGGCACGGCAGGTCAACAAGAAGGATTACGCCAAGAAGCTACCATGGTAATCCCGGTTTTGCTTGCTTTTTAACAGGCGGCTCTATATGATAGAAAAGGATAGAATATATCTTTATTAATGAGCTAACCGTACGTCAGTAGCTATTTTACAAATTGCGGAGGATCTAATGACACAGCATTATTCTGACTCTAATTTAAAAATCTTTGCGTTAAATTCTAACCGCCCGTTGGCTGAGAAGATCGCAGAACACGTCGGCGTCGAACTGGGGAAGTTATCCGTTGACCGGTTTAGCGATGGTGAAATTCAGATCAACATCGAAGAGAGTGTGCGGGGTGACAACGTCTATGTCATCCAGTCCACTTCTGCACCAGTCAATGACAACCTGATGGAACTATTGATCATGGTGGATGCCCTGCGGCGGGCCAGTGCTAAGACCATTAACGTGGTTATGCCATACTATGGTTACGCACGGCAGGATCGAAAGGCACGGAGCCGGGAACCAATCACGGCTAAGCTGGTTGCCAACATGCTCCAAAACTCCGGGGTTGACCGGGTCATCGCCCTCGACTTGCACGCTGCCCAGATTCAGGGCTTCTTTGACATCCCAGTTGACCACCTGATGGGGGCACCCCTGTTAGCGGAATACTTCATTCGTGAAGGGGTGGCTGATGATGCCGTTGTTATCTCACCAGATCACGGTGGGGTGACCCGGGCCCGGGCATTGGCTGAATTTTTGAAGTCACCAATTGCCATCATTGATAAGCGTCGTCCTCGTGCCAACGTTGCCCAGATCATGAATATCATCGGTAACGTTAAAGGGAAGAAGTGCATCATGATTGATGACATGATTGACACTGCTGGGACCATCACGCTTGGTGCCCAGGCATTGATTGATGCCGGAGCCAAGGAAGTTTACGCTTCATGTACCCACGCGGTTCTTTCCGGCCCGGCCATTGAACGCCTGGACAAGTCGCCGATTAAGGAAGTCGTTGTGACGGACTCTATTCAATTGCCAGCAGAAAAGCAGATCAAGAAGATCAAGCAGGTTTCAGTTGCACCATTGATTGCTGATGCGATCAAGCGGATCAACGAAAACCGGCCGGTCAGTCCTCTTTTCAAGCGGGTTTTCCAGAGTGCAGAAAAGTAAAATAAAAAACGACGTAATCGTTGATTAGCGGTTACGTCGTTTTTTCAAATTGCGTATTCATGATATAATATAGGTGAGTTGAATTATCTAGATCTGGTAGATTAGAGGAGAGCTAATTATGAATAAGATAATAAAAAAGACGATTGTCGGGACCGCCGCACTGACGGTTTCCGTTTTGTTGGCGGCTTGTGGTCAACAGAGCACAACTAGTTCGTCGAGTAGTTCGTCTTCTAAGGTTCGTTCCTCAGAAAATGAATCGACCAAGGCATATCATTCTGCTAACCGCATGATCCGCAAACATGATTATCAGGGTGCTTACGATAAACTGAATGCAGTTAATAATCGTTCTGGTCAGGCTGATAAGTTGAGCACCGACTTGCAAAACTACATCAGTGCCAAGTCTGCTTACGACAACGGCAACTATGACCAAGCAGTCAGCAACCTGAAGAGTCTGAAGTCGACTAGTCCAGCCATGCGGGACGCATATACAAGTCTTCAGAATAAGATCACGAGTGCTAAGAAGAATAGTTACAGTAGCACTAGCTCAACGACTAATATTAGTCGGAGCAGCAGTAGTAGTGTAAGCTCAGCGGTTGCCAAGAAGAGTAGCAGCCAGAGTAGTAGCACCACAGCTGCTAATGCTAACGTTGATAGCCAGACAAGTGACCAGGTAGTTACCCAATTTGCTAACAAGATGGGCTTTGTTGGTAATAAGGGATATGAGATTATCCCGACAGCAAAGAACGGTAGTGTTTACCGGTTTGAAGTTCGGCAAAACAACCAGGACAACACGGTTGCCAACATGATTGGTATCTACCAGTACAACAGTCAGTCTGGTGCGGTTACTAAGTTGCAATAACAAGTTCGACGAACAATAAAAGGATCCGGTGTGTGCCGGATCCTTTTTTCATATGTGGAGGTAATACTATGTGTACTGTGATGACGATTGACCAAGAGCACCTGCTAGGGCGGACGATGGACTTTCCACCCCGGACGCCCTGGCACCTAACCTACCTACCACAAGGCTATCGGTGGCGGGCCGCCAATATGCCGACCACGTATTGTAACCAGCGGGCCCTGCTTGGCGGCATGCGGGTGGTTGATGACCACTACCTAGTGGGGGATGGTATTAATGACGCCGGAATGGCCATGGCGGAGCTCTTTTTCCCGGTTGAAGCTGACTACCCGACGACAGTTCAGCCAGGAACGCATGGCTTGACCCCACAGGACTTTATTATGTGGGCGTTAGGAAACCACGCGACGGTTAGTGAACTGGCAGCCGACCTTGACCGGGTGACGGTGATCGATGCGCGGTGGTACGACCACCAGCGTTACCCATTTCACTGGTTAGTGATGGATAAGACTGGAACCTACGTGATTGAGCCGCTGGGTGATCATCTCCGCGTCCGGGCCAATCCGCTAGCCGTCTTCACCAATACCCCATCCCTGGATGAGCAGCTGGAGAAATTAGCAGCTTACCTGGGGCAACCCACTACTGCAAGCGTTAGCCAGTTAATGGCTGCGGCCGCAAATACGAGCAAGCCGTTCCCCACGGGTGGTAATTCAGTGCAGCGGTTTATTAAGGCAGCCATCTATCGGTGGGAAAAGACACCACGAAACGTAGCAGCACTGCGGACCTTCCTGCAGAGTGTGACGGTTCCCAATTCACCGGCCCATGCCCATAACTATACTCACTACCAGGCGGTCATCGATCTTGCTAACCTTCGTTATGATTTTCATGACCTGCACTCAGGAGCAGTGGTTAGCCATGACCTACCGTACTTGATGCGGGAATACCCGACCGTCCCCCAGCGATTTGAATGACTCTAAAATAATAATCGGCAACCACGGATATCGATTTCTGTGGTTGCCGATTTTGTTGTTCTTAACAATGTGGTTATTTTACATTAAAGACGTACTTATCAACCGCCTCGGCGACCCCGTCGTGATTGTTATCTGCTACGGTAACGTCAGCGATTTTCAGGGTTTCAGGGATCGAGTTACCCATGGCCACGCCAATCCCGGCAAACTCAATCATTGAGTTGTCATTTTGGGCATTACCGAGGGCCATGACCTCATCTTGCTTGATGTCCAGCTGCTCGCTGAGGGTTTTCAATGTCTGCCCCTTGCTGGCACTTGGATGCATGAATTCCAGGTAGAAGTCCTCACTA
>CAMCCW010000071.1 GCA_945873395.1 uncultured Lactobacillus sp.
AACGTTCTTAAATTGGCTAATGTCCATTTCGATTGCGTGTGAAGTAAGTGGCGAGTACAGTTTAACACTCTTGATTCCAGGATTACTGATGATTCGCAGACCTGGCTTAAAGACATCGTAGTTAAGAGCTAGCTTATCGCTCTTACTGCCGGATAATAACTCTTCCTTACCCGTCCGATAAGGGTGCGGCGTCTTAACAATCTCGTAAACCTTCAGTGGATCTTCCAACCCGGTGAATTCAACCCGGTAGTTCTCAAACTTAGCAATACCGTTGATCGGCACATTGAAAGCAGGGTGGGAACCAAGTGAGTATGGCATTTCCTTGTCGGAATCATTTTCAACGGCGAAGCTCAGGGAAAGGCCTGTGCTCAGCAGTGTGAACGTAACCGTCAACTTAAAGTCGAATGGGTACATCTTCTTAGTTTCGTCATTTGCCTTTAATTCCAGTACTAAGATGTTTTCGGCGTGATAACTAACCGTAAAGTCCTGGTCACTTACAAAACCGTGCTGGGGCATTTCGTAAGTCTTGCCATCAAGGACATACTTATCATCATTAGAACGACCAATTGCTGGGAAGAGGACTGGTGCGTGCTTGCCCCATTCCTTACCATTCCAGATGTAGTCAAAGCCGGCCTTCTTGTTGATCAAATGTGTTAATTGTGCACCATGTTCATCAATTTCCGCGCGAAAGGCAGCATTTTCAATTTTTTGCATTTAAATAACTTCCTTACTATTCAGTAACCCCAATCTTGAAGATTGCCAAACCGTGCAATCCAGATTTTTCGTTATTCGTCTTCTCACCACTGGCAACAGCAATGATGTAGTCAACGAAGTCTTTTGCGACCTCATCGAATGGCTTGTTCAAGACTTGACCACCATCAAAGTCGATCCAGCGCTTCTTCTTGGCTGCCAATTCAGAATTAGTGGCAACCTTAACCGATGGGACAAAGCTGGCGTACGGAGTTGCAACTCCAGTACTTGTAATGACCATTTGACAATCCGCAGAAGCCTCTGCAGATGATTCAATCAGGTCGTTGTTTGGCCCTTCCAGGAGGGTCAGGCCAGCCTTTTCAGCCTTCTTATCGTAGAAGAGGGCATCGGCGACTGGCGCAACACCACCCTTTTGTGCGAGGTTAGCGGCACTTTCTGCTGGAGTAGTAACCCCATTGGCCTTTTCCTTAGCACTCGGTTCCTTAATCATCTGCTGATTAAATTCACCATAGTAGTCTTTCATGTGGTTAAAGATCCGGTCGACCTTCTCAGCCGTTTCCTTACTATCGCTCTTGGCTTCAAATACCTTCTGGTCCGCAGCCAGCTTTGGTAAACCAGTCATAACCGTGGTTCCGCCATTGGCATTAACCACGTTGGCCAGGTGACCGAGCAGGCGGTCAGCGGTAAGTGGAGCGAGGGCATCAGGTTGAACACTCTGCAAACCAACCTTCAGTTCACTCAATGGAATCTCCTCACGGTGGTCATTAGCAGCCGCATCGTTCAGTTCTTCCAGCATCTGTTGGGCGTTGGCGAATTCGTCCTTAACTTCTTGGGCAACCAAGAACTTCATCCGTTGTGGATCGATGCCACCCATCTTTTCGATGGTTTCCTTCATCCCGTCCATCTGGTTGTTTTCACAACCAAGGCCAAAGACAAGCACACCACCGGCGTTAGGATGCATTACGGCATCGCAAAGGATCTGCCGGGTTTGCTCGAAGTCATCACCAAGTTGTGAACAGCCATATGGGTGCTTCAGCAGAATGATGTTATCAAACGAACCGTTGTCTGGGTGAACGGCCTTGAATTGCTGCACCATCACGTCCATTAAAGGAGTGATGCACCCAACTGTCGGCACGATGAAGAGGTCGTTTCTGATGCCGACCTTGCCGTTCTTCCGCCGGTAACCCATAAAGGTCTGCTTGCTGATGTACTTGGACAGGTCAGAGGTAGCACTTACTACTTGTGGCTGACTATCAGTAGCACTTGCCAGGTTATCTTCATTAACCAGTTGGCCTGCTTTAATTGCAGTCGTGGCTTGGCCAATCGTTTGACCGAGCTTGATAATCGCATCACCAGCGGCCAGGTCTTGGAAGGCAACCTTATTGCCAACCGGAACATCAGTTAACAATTCTAGTTGCTGACCATTTAATTCAACAGTATCTTTAGCAGCTAAATCCGTCGTAGCAACTGCTACATTATCGCTGCTATTTAAGATAACTATTTTTTCCATGAAACTACTCCTCTGCATTAATTTCTTGGACGATTGCCCGCGTGCCCTTTTCGGCAATCTCATTGTAGTACTTCGTTACTAAGTCCTCTAAGCCAGGAATCTTAGTCAAATCTTCACCCCAGAAGTCAGGGTTAGAAAGGGCTTCGTGAATAAAGTTGTCGTCGCCTTGGATCTTCTTAAATCCGGCAGTGACGTCCGCCGTATCGTTGATTTCAAATTCAGACTTGCCATTGTAAATCCACATGTAAGCAGCCAGGGCCAGCGTCATCCGCTTAGGCAGCTTGCCGAACTTCTCGTAGTAACGCTTGTAGTTTGGCAATAACCGGGCGGCGTACTTGGAAATACTGTTCAAGGCTAAGGCACTCAATTGGTGCTTAACGTATGGGTTTTCGAACCGTTCTTGGATACCCTTGGCATAACTGTCAAGTTCGTCCTTTGGCAGTGGAACAACTGGGATGATTTCCTTGTGCATTTCGTCATCGATGAACTTGTAGAAGTCCTTGTCGCTCATAACTTGACCAACGGTTTCCAAACCGGCAAGCCGACCAATTGGTGACATTGTCGTGTGAGGACCGTTCAGGATTGATACCTTCCGGTTACGGTATGGCTGCATGTCATCAGTGACAACCAGGTTGATCCCGGCTTCCTTCAGTGGCAGAACCTTTTCAATGTCCTTGCTACCTTCGATGACAAAGATCAGGAATGGTTCGGTCTTGACCATGTTTTGGTCCTTGTAACCCCATTCCTTTTCCAGGTCAGCAGCCCGGTCCTTTGGATAACCTGGAACAATCCGGTCAACCAGGGTGGAGTAGAATTCGTTGTCGTTGTTGATCCAGTCAACGAATCCTTGTCCCAGATCCCACAAGTCAGCGTATTGTAAAATAGCCTTCTTCAGCGCATCCCCATTGTGATTAATCAGTTCGCAAGGGATAATGTGGAAGCCCTTCTTGCCTAGTTCATAACGGTGATACAGCAGGGCAGTCAATTTAGCAGGGTAAGAACTCTTCTTACCTTCCTTAATTGCTTCCATCGTATCTTCGGGAACAAATTCGATCCCCGCTTCAGTGGTGTTAGAGAAGATTACCTCAATGTTGTCATCCTCTGCTAAGGCCATGTACTTGTCATAGTCAGTGTATGGGTTAACCGTTCCATTGATGGATTCGATAATTTCGTGGCTTTGGATCTTCTTACCATCCAAAATCCCTTCCAGCAGGACAGTGTACAGGTCGTCCTGTTCATCAAGTTCCTTAATCCGACCAACCGGTAATGGTTGAACAACTTGGACACCACCCTTGAAAAGGCCTTGCTTATTCATTTGGTGAATCTGCCAGTCAATGAAGGCCCGCAAGAAGTTACCTTCACCGAATTGAATTACCTTGTTAGGGTATTGTGGTAATTTACGAAAACTGTTATTAAGACGTTCCATTTAGAAAAACCTCCAAAACTTAATCAACCAAATTTTTATGGTAAAAAGATATCCAGCCCGTTATTAAAATTTCATCTGTGAGAGGTAGATGTGCATTTTATATCAAATTTTGCTGGATATTTGATCTGTAACCACCATCATTGGATCACCAATGGTTGGATGCGCTACCACCATATTCATATTATAAAATGTTAACGTGAAACATTCAATATCTAATAGCAAATTGTTTATAATTGATCAAGTTATTTTAAAGAAAGAAGCTGACCGCAGCCAGCAACTCCCGCTATTATTGGTTTTTCTTAGTTATTGAACTGTTGATCAATAGCTTCTTTGTTCTTATTAACAACGTTAACCATTTGTTGGCTAACGCTGTGGTTGTTATTGTTAGTTTCATAAATGGAACTAGCACTAGCCACCCCGACTAATGCGATACTAGCAACAATAAAAATTACCAAAGTTTTAATGAAATTCATTTTGACTCTCTCTCCTCTCACAGATAAGCGATCAAACATTGTTAACGTGAACAGTTTGTATTCTACTATATCTATAGTAAGATGCAAGGGATTTTACTTACTTTTTAAATGTAAGGGGTTTCTTTATATATAAGAATTAGTTGCAAAACAAAACGCCCTTCCCCTTCTAAAGAGGAAAGACGCAAAACTATTTTCTTCACTGCTGATTATCCTTCTGAATAGCCTCCCACAGACCATTCAGGTAGGCGATTCCGAGGGCCCGATCGTATAATCCATATCCGGGACGACCTTTTTCACCCCAGATATCACGACCATGGTCTGGCCGGATATAGCCGTCAAAGTGAGTGTCATACAGGGCCTTCATAATCTCATACATATCCAACGAACCAGCTGACGACAGGTGGGACGACTCATGGAAGTCCCCATTACCCATGAATTTAATGTTACGGGCATGAATAAACGGCGCCCGATCTTTCTTGACAAACTCACGGATAATTGCCGGAACATCATTGTCTGGGTTCTCCCCAAGACTCCCCGTGCAAATCGTAAAGTCGTTGTATTTGGATTCATGCAGCTGCTCGATCTTAATCATATCGTCACGGTTCTTGTAAATCCGGGGCAGTCCAAACAATGGCATCGGGGGATCATCCGGGTGCATCGCCATTCGGACACCATACTTTTCACAGGTCGGAATGATCGCATCCAGGAAGTACTTCAGATTTTCGCGCAGCTTATCTTCGTCGACCCCTTGATAGGCCTTAAATAACCGCTTAACTTCTGCTAACCGTTCCGGCTCCCATCCCGGCAGGACGTAGCCATTGGAATTTTCCTCCACCGACTTAATAATCTCTTCTGGAGAGCCCTCCACATACTTATGCTGAAAGGCCATGTCCGTTGAACCATCAGCCAGTGGGTAATGAAGGTCGGTCCGCACCCAGTCAAAGATCGGCATGAAGTTATAACAGATCACCTTGATTCCGTATGCCGCGAGGTTCTTAATCGTTTGCTGGTAGTTTTCGATGTACTTATCCCGACTCGGCAAGCCAATCTTGATATCATCATGGATATTTACTGATTCAATCACTTCCAATTTCAGCCCGGCGTCTTCAACTTCTTTCTTCAAGGCCGCAATCCGTTCCTTAGGCCAAACCTCACCGACCGGAATATCAAACAACGCTCCGACCACCTGGGTTGTTCCCGGGATCTGGCGAATATCTGATAGCTTAACTGAATCGTTGTTATCACCGTACCAACGAAATCCCATGTTTTTCATCTTTTCTTCCTCCTTTGGGCTAATACTTACCAAACCGTTCAATCGTTTCCTGGATCGTCTTACGAACCGCTCCGGGCTCAGTAATCATCTGCCTGAAATCATCCTCAATCTTTTCACCAAGCCCTAACTGATAGAGGTCATGGCCAAAAATGGACTTATTGGCTAAAATCGGTTGCAACTTTGCGTGAACATCAACCGCATCGCCTAGCTTAATCCCGGCTACGTATTCATGGAGCTGATCGTAAAGCGGGTCCGGACTTGGCACGAATGGTTTCCCATCATCATCAATTGCCATCAAATAACGGCACCACCCTGCGATAACCAGAGGAATAAACTCAAGCTTTCCCGGATCCAGCTGCGGATCATCGAGGTAGTGCTGGAGGGTTACCCCATACCGAACCCCCATCTTCTGCGATGTATCGGTGGCAATCCGCTGTGGTGTATCAGGAATGTTTTTATTTGGGAGCCGCTTCGTAATCAGGGTATCAATGAACTCCCGCGGGTTAATGATACCCGGGTCCTTGACCACCGGCAGGTCTTCACCATAGCCAAGGTTCTTAATCAGTCCGAGCAAATCATGGTCCGCGGCTTCTGAAGCAATCGATGTAAAGCCCAGCAGGCAGCCAAAGATCGCCAAGGCGGTGTGGAGGGGATTCAAACATGCTGTCACCTTCATCTGGTCAGCATCATTCACTGTTTCCCGGTCGGTCATGATTACCCCAGCCTTTTCCAACGGTGGACGACCATTCGGGAACGAATCCTCAATCACTAAGTAGTGGGTTTCCTCAGTATTGGCAAAGGCGGCAATCTCCTTATGACCAGCAGTTTGAATGATTTTCCCATCTTCAAAACCACTTTCCTTTAATTGCCGTGCCACCGCCGCGGATGGCCCCGGCGTGATCCGGTCAATCATTGTCCAAGGAAAGGCGACCTTTTGTGGATCTTGTAAGTAGTTGATAAACGCTGAATCAACATAGCCCTTTTTCTGCCAACCAGTGGCAATTTCCAGCACGGCATCTTGCAGGCGGCGACCATTTTGTGAGAAATTATCGGTGCTGACTAACGCCAGTGGCAATTGGTTAGCTTCAAAGCGAGTCAGTAACAAGCTGGCAATCAAACCCATCGTGGTCACAGGATTGGCTGGCCCGTTATTAATATCGCTAGTAGCCGCCGGGGTCAGACTTCCATCGAGTTGCTTTAAAGCATAGCCCTTCTCGGTAATGGAGAAAGTGACCAACTGTAGAGACGGCTTAGCAAAAATCGTCTGGAGTTTCTCCCGTCCGGCCTGATTATCTGCGCCAGCATAAATACTGTCGGTTACGCTAGCGACCAGGGTCTTATCCAGTGTCCCGTCATTCTTCATTTTTACCGCCAAGAAGCGGTTATCAAAAGGCTGATAAAGACACTTAATTGCCTCATCCCCGTGCGTATCGGCAACAATAATCCCGCTCTTCATTGCCCCTGTATTTAGCAGGTCCTGTGCAATCAATGAATGAAAACACCGGAAGAGGTTGCCGCCACCAAAGTGCACCCAGACCGGATGCGCCGCGGTCTCCTGCACCAGTTTTGTCTGGTCAAATTTTGGGACCCGAATTCCCGCCTGACGAAAGGCAGCCTCATCTTGCTGATAGTCGTCTACTAACTTCACCATTTTCTATGCTCCCTTCTACTGATATACTAATATATCAGTTTACCCTTTTATGGTAGTCTCACCTTTTCGTCGTGTCAAGAAAGCCCTAACAATTTAATGCTATAATGGGAATATTAAGAAAGGATCGCATTATGGAAAATAATAACTTAACCAGCCAGGCCTACCATTTAATTATGAAGAAAATCATCGATGCCGAATATCAGCCTGGTCAAAAGATTACCGAAAAACAGGTCGAGAACGAACTCGGAATTGGGCGGACCCCCGTTCGTGAAGCCCTAATTCAGTTGCGGCAAGAAAACTTGCTTAACGTTATTCCCCAGTCCGGTACCTATATCTCTAAGATCGATATGCAGGAAGTGCTCGATGCCCGCTTCGTCCGGGTCGGAGTAGAGCAACGGATTATGCATAGCGCTGCCACAATGAATTTAACAACCGCACAGTTAGAGCATTTAAGCAATACCCTAGCTAAGGAGCGCACCTTAATGCATGAGGAAAACTTCGCCCAGTTTCTCACCAGTGATGATGAATTTCACCGTTACTTCTACCTCATCACCAACCACGAACGCATCTGGGAGTGGATCAAAACAATCAACATTCAATTTGACCGCTTTCGTTTTCTACGGCTAAAGGTTAAGGGACTGTCATGGGATGGCTTGGTTGAACAACACGAAGCCATCTTCAACGCCGTTAAGGCTAAAGATGCAAACAAAGTTGAGCAGCTCACTGCTGATCACCTTCAGATGATGTTAAAGGAAGAACAGGCCCTGACTGAGGCTTTCCCAGATTATTTTGTAAATTACGACAAATAAAAGAGCGAGACAGAAGTCATTTATGACTCCTATCTCGCTTTTTTCTTATCAGTGTCTTAGCACTTTACTTTTTGTCCCGAATCCGCATCAATTCGGCGTGGAACTTCTTCGCATTCTCCGTTACTTGG
>CAMCCW010000072.1 GCA_945873395.1 uncultured Lactobacillus sp.
GCTTAATCTAGTTCTCAAAAATCTCTTCATCCTTACCGATTGACAAAGAGCCTTTTATTTTAATAATCACCATTTAGAATTGAGTTCTTAACAATCACATAATCAACCTTCCGGATGGCCTCCAGATCGCGACCCCCGGCGTAGGAGATGGAGGACTGCAGGTCTTCCTGCATCTCACGGAGGGTGTCTTTAATTGAGCCCCGGAACGGCACCAACATTTGCTTACCTTCGACGTTCCGGTAGGCGCCCTTTTGGACCTCAGAAGCTGATCCCCAGTACTGTTTGTACCGCTTGCCATCAATCGTGATGACATGACCTGGTGATTCCAGGTGGCCGGCCAGCATTGAGCCGATCATAACCATTGAGGCGCCGAAGCGGACGGACTTGGCGATGTCACCATTGTGGCGGATCCCGCCGTCAGCGATGATTGGCTTCCGTGCGGCCTTGGCACAGAGGCGGATAGCGGCCAGTTGCCAGCCCCCGGTTCCAAAACCGGTCTTGAGCTTGGTGATGCAGGCTTTACCAGGACCCACGCCAACTTTGGTAGCATCGGCCCCGGAATTTTCGAGGTCCCGAACGGCCTCAGGAGTGGCGACATTACCGGCAGTGACGAAACTCATCGGCAGGTTCTTCTTGATGTACTGGATCATCTTGATGACAAAATCCGAATGACCATGAGCAACATCGATCGTGATATACTCTGGATCCAAATGTTCGGCTTTTAGTTGATCGATGAAGTCGTATTCGGCATCCTTGATCCCTACCGAAATGGAGGCAAAAAGGCCACGCTCGTGCATCCGTTTGATGAAGCCGGCTCGGTCTTCTGGCTCGAACCGGTGCATTACATAATAATAGCCGTTTTGCGCCAGCCATGCGGCCAGATCTTCATTGATGACGCTCTCCATATTGGCGGGAACAACCGGAATCTTAAATGTCCGGGGGCCAAACTTCACGCTAGTGTCGGCTTCCCGGCGACTCTTGATCACGCACTTATTAGGGATTAGTTGAATATCATCATAATCGAACGTTTCCACAAGAATAGCTCCTTTTTGTCATAAAATTACCGTATGTTATTATGCACTTCTCCCTGGCCGACGTCAACTAAAAGGTGGATTATTATTTATTGCTTATAAAAAATAGTTCGGAAAAGTTATTGACGGCGGGGCCGATTTCCGGTAGGATAAATAAGTAAAAAGCGTTTTTTACGAAATAAAACGATGAGGTGAATAAGAAATGTCATCAGTTGTAATTGTTGGTAGTCAATGGGGCGATGAAGGAAAGGGGAAGATGACCGATTACCTCAGCCAGGACGCGGACGTTGTCGTTCGTTCCCAAGGTGGTAACAACGCCGGTCACACCATTGCCTTCGACGGTAAGAAGTTTGCCCTGCGTCTGGTTCCTTCTGGGATCTTTGGTAAGGACAAGCTGGCGGTCATTGGGAACGGCGTGGTTATCAACCCGCCGGCCCTCTTGAAGGAGCTTCACTATCTGCAAGACAATGGCATTGATGTTTCCGGTCTCCGGATTTCCAGTCGTTCTCACATAACCTTCCCATACCACATTTTGCTCGACAAGTGCCAAGAAGAAGCCAAGGGTGATCACAAGGTTGGTACTACCAAGAATGGGATTGGCCCAACCTACATGGATAAGGTTTCCCGGGTCGGTATTCGGATGTGTGACCTTCTGGAAAAGGACACCTTCAAGATTAAGTTACAACGCAACCTGGCCGAGAAGAATGAATTGTTCACCAAGCTCTACCATGTTGATCCGATTAATTTTGACGACATTTTTGAAAGCTACTATGAATATGGTCAAGAACTGAAGAAGTACGTTACCGATACGTCACGGATCGTTAACGACGCCTTAGACCAGGGCAAGAAGGTCCTCTTTGAAGGGGCCCAAGGGGTAATGCTGGATGTCGACCATGGGACTTACCCATACGTTACGGCTTCTAACCCAATTGCCGGAGGTGTCTGCACCGGGGTCGGTGTAGGTCCAAACAAGATCAACACCGTTGTCGGCATCTGCAAGGCCTACTCCACCCGTGTCGGTGCTGGTCCATTCCCAACCGAACTGACTGATGAGATCGGTGATCAAATTCGGGAAACCGGTCACGAATACGGGACTGTTACTGGTCGGCCACGCCGGGTTGGCTGGTTCGACAGTGTTGCCATGCGGCACGCCCGTCGGGTTTCCGGCCTGTCCTGCCTCAGTTTGAACCTGTTGGACGTCCTCACTGGTTTGAAGACCGTTAAGATCTGCACGTCCTACAAGCTCGATGGCAAGCAGATCGACTACTACCCAGCAAGCCTGAAGGAACTGGACCGCTGTGAACCAGTCTACGAAGAACTGCCAGGTTGGGATGAAGATATCACTGGTGTTAAGAAGTTTGAAGACCTGCCAATCAACGCGCAGAACTACTTGAAGCGGGTTAGCGAATTATCTGATACTCCATTGGCTACGGTTTCCGTTGGTGCGGACCGGATCCAGACGATCATCATTAAGAACCCATGGGAACTTTAATGAATTAAAGACGATATAAAAAGGCGGGGTGCCACTTGGCGCCCCGCCTTTTCGCTGCTTGGGCGTGGTACAATTAAGGAAAAACGAGGAATGGGTGAGTGATGATGGCTTTAACAATAACCACAGTACGGCAGTACCTTGATTGGCCACTGGGACAGACAATCAATCAGGAAGACCTTAAGCAACAGCTGGGGGTTCATGCGACGGGTAGTGACGGTGCAGACTTGACGGATAAGGTTTTGTTTAACCTTACCCAGGTCAACATCAATCAGCAAGGGGAATACCCGGTAGTTCTGAGTGTGATGGATGCTACCGGCCAAACTGCCCAGACGAGTATTACCCTGGATGTCCGGCCAATGCGGACTCAGTCGACTGCGCCGGCTCAACCGGCTAGCCAATCAACGACTGCTACACCAAAGAAACATCGTGGTTGGCTCTGGGGCCTGGTTGCGGTGATCGTAATTATCTGCCTGCTTTGGGGCTGGACGAGCCATCGTCACCAGCAGCAGGACCAGAACGCTAATAATGCTCAGCAGAGTAGTCAGATTGCCGACAACTCCAGTAGTGTGGCCAAGTTGAGTGGTGATAACCAGAAGCTGGCCAACCAGGTTGCTGAATTGCGGGGAGCTGTCAAGCAGTACCAACATGACAAGGACCAAGAAGCATTGAACCAGCGGTTGGATAAGATCGAGAACCAGAACCAGCAGCTGAATAGCAAGGTCGACGACAGCACAAAGAACCGCTTGAACCAGGTTACCAACGTGGTTGAACAGGTGCGTCAGGATCCGGATAATGGTGTGCAGATTGTCAACGATCTGAAGAATGAAAGTGGCTTTAAGGACATCTGGAACAACATCAGCAGTATGGTCCAGGATTGGATGGACAAGTTTGCGGAGTAGCAATGATTGACAGGGTACCCTTTGACCCGTAAAATAAATATAATTACCTTTAAATGGCACAGTGAGGCCATCAAGGGACGGTAGAAAGTCAGCGGCTCTTCTTTAATGGTAATTAAGGAAGAGCTTTTTATTGAAAATAGAAGAGGAGTGGCAAAAATGGCACATGAAGTTGTTGATGGTTCAAGTATGCAACGGGCGTTGACCCGGATTACTTACGAGATTATTGAACAAAACAAGGGGGTCGAAAACCTAGTCTTTGTTGGTATCAAGACCCGGGGTGTCTACCTTGCGAAGCGGTTGGCTAAGCGGCTCAATCAGCTGGAAAACGTCAACGTACCAGTAGCGGCCCTAGACGTCTCACTGTACCGCGATGATCGTCACGTGCCGGACCACCACCGTGAGCCTAAGGTTAAGACCGATCAGTTGGATGTTGACATCACTGATAAGCACGTTATCTTGGTTGACGATGTGCTCTTCACCGGACGGACAGTTCGGGCAGCCTTGGATGCTTTGATGGACATGGGTCGTCCAAAGCGGATTTCTCTGGCTGTCCTGGTTGACCGGGGCCACCGGGAACTGCCGATTCGGCCAGACTTTGTAGGGAAGAATATCCCAACAGCCATGAACGAAACGGTGCACGTGGCGGTTGAGGAATACGATGGCCACGAAGACGTTACGATCGATCACAACTAATATGGAAAACGACGCTAGCTTTGACAGATTGTCAGTGCTAGCGTCGTTTTGTTTATGTATTATTCTTTCCAATATCGTGCTCTGGTTAACAGTTCGCGGGAGCGCTGGTCAGCAGGGTGATAACCCTTATTGAACAGGTGCTTGAAGTACATCATGTTGTAGAAAAAGCCGAACACGATTGATGGCCATGGGAACTCTAGCAGCCAGTTCAGACCGAAGAACATCGCCACCAGGACATAGTCAAGGTCTAAAACGATCATCAGAATAAAATTGTAGTAGTCTCCCCGGAAGAGTGCCGGGATCGGCCCAAACCAGAGGGTCGTCCACGAAAAGCCAACCTTGGCAATGCGGAGGTCCCCCTGATCGTTAACAATTTTGGCATAATTTGGCGGTAAAGGGAGATTATTGAGGTTAAACGGATTTTGGTCATTATCGTTGTTATTACCAAATGGGTTTTGCATGTCTCTTCCACTTCTTTCTATATAAATATGATGATAACACACTCATCCCTATCCTCCTATACATCGAGTCGTCAGTATTGATAAAATATGATAAACTCAGTTTGTGAAACTAGAAAAGGGGAATGTCTAATGCTATTTTTCTTAAACGACGGCATTCAGGAAAATAAGTCCGGAATTGAGCACGCCCAGATGAAGCGGCTCAAATTATTTAAACAGTTTAAGCAACCGGCGAAGATTGTTACTCGTCAGTATTCAAATGAGCTCCACTTAGTGACAAAGCACGCTAACATTGCTGACGAAGATTTCGTCAACTTGTTTGATTACTTCCAAAATGCCCGGATTGTCCCGCAAAAAAACGTGACGATTAAGGATATTCAGATCGATCCGCACTGGCGGCGACAGGCAGATGGCATCAACTACTCCTATTCGCGAGATGGACACCGGATCCTGTATGTTCGACGGCGCAATGATGCGAAGAAGCATATCATCAACTTACAGTATTTCGACCACTTTGGTAAGCTCTTAAATGTTAAATGGTATGATGTGCGGGGCTTTATTTCCGTGGAGCAAGTATATGATTGGCAGGGAAATATTACAACTGAGAATTACTTCCGGCCAGATGGTAAGCTAACTTTGCAATTGGCCCACATGAAGGACAAACGGGGACAAAAGATCGATACCTATCACCTGTTTGATTACCATGGTCAAGACTATCAGTTTACCGGCTTGGACGAGTTGACCACTTTCTTCTTAGATCAGTTAGTCACCGATCCAGAAGTCTGTGGTGACACTCCAGTAGGCATGGTTGTTGACCGAGTCTACGAGGTTGGCTGGTCGGTCCTCCACATGAAGAATCGGGTACCCCGTTATATGCAGCTGCATAATGACCACGTTAATAATAACAATGATATCCTACACTCAACCCTGAATTATAACTATGAGTGGGGATTGCGCCATATTAAGGATTGGGATGGGGTGATTGCCTTGACTCCACAACAGCAGGATGATCTCAAGGATCGCTTTGCTAAATACGGAGTTCCAATCTTCCGGGTACCAGGACCAATTGTTCCCGCCGCCGTTATTAATAAGCCGCACGTTCCGTTTGCTAAGCGGACGAAGAACCAGGTAGTGATGGTCGCCCGCCTGTCTCCCGAGAAGCAGCAAGATCAGCTGTTGAAGGCCTGGCCCCAAGTGTTGGCAAGTGTTCCAGATGCTAAGCTAGATTTCTGGGGATACGCTAACGATAACTTCGATCAGAAGCTCAATAAGATTGTTGCCGCGGAGAAGATTGGCAGTTCGGTGACCTTCCATGGTTACACAAATGATGTCAATGCGGTTTATGAGGATGCCCAGTTATTGATCCTGCCTAGCCGAGTCGAGGGACTGCCGCTCTCGCTGGTTGAGGCGCAGTCGCACGGCCTGCCAATCATTGCCAATGACATCAAGTATGGGCCAGCCGACGTGGTTATCGCCGGACAAGACGGTTTATTGACCCAAAATGGTGATATTGATGGCCTGGCTCAAGCAATCATTTCCCTACTGACCGATCAGGATCGACTTGCGAAGATGAGTGCACATGCTTATGAGGACAGCAAGCGGTACTCAGAACCAAACGTAATGAAGCTTTGGCAGGGAATCATTGATGACGTGAATGAAAAGGAGGGCCAAAAATAGTGTTTTTCTTTGTAAATCAATATTTACTGGGCAGTAATTCAAGTGTTGAACACGCGGAGATTAAGCGGTTGAAACTTTTTGCTAGGCATGGTGTGGAGGCTAAGCTGGTTACCCGCGATTTTGACCCGGTTCTTCACCACACCTTGCCACGCTTTGGCCTCAAGGACACACAACTGGTGAATATGTTTGACTTCTTTGCCAACACCACCGATTACAAGGGGCAGCCACTACACACCGCTGATCTACACCTTCCATTCGACTACCAGGTCGGTACAGGAAACAATTCCCGGGAGGTTAAGGATGGCCCGCGTTTGGTTGGTGAGGTCTTCTTTGCTGGGGGAACCGTCGGCGAGGTGAACCGGGTTGACTGGTATGATCCCGCTGGTAATTTAACCTTGCGCGAGCGCTATGACCTCCGGGGATACAAGGCCG
The DNA here is from genome assembly GCA_945873395.1 of uncultured Lactobacillus sp. Taxonomy (GTDB): domain Bacteria; phylum Bacillota; class Bacilli; order Lactobacillales; family Lactobacillaceae; genus Limosilactobacillus. The sequence continues at coordinate 6,683 of CAMCCW010000072.1, forward strand.
TTGATGAGTTCTTCGGTCAGGATGGCCAAATGTACTTCGAGCGCTACTACCGGCCGGATGGCACTATGTATCTGGAACGCTACTACGTTCAATCGGTCCAAAATACCCCGATTAATTCTTTGAACGTCTTGCGGAATTACCAGGGAAGGGACTATTACTTCGATAATTTCGATGACCTGTTTGTCTTCTTCCTTAATGAGCTGAATAAGTCTACAAAGACGACCAATGTCTTTATCGCCGATCGGCCTGCCATGGCGATTCAGCCAGTCCTGCGAATGGATGATAAGGCCAAGAAGTACCTGTGGTTGCCGATCAACCACGTCGATGATGGGCAAAATCTATTGAATGGTCCGGTCAACGGGATGCTTCAAGGGCCGTTTACCAGTGATCTGAAGAAGTGGGATGGTATTATCGTGATGACCGAGCAACAGGCCCGTAACCTCCGCCATCGTTTGGGAAAGAAAGTGCCAATCCTGGCGATCAACGGAACGCCCGTCACTCAGCCGGACAACCGTGTTGCAATGAATGAGCGGACGCCAGGACAACTGATCTATGTTGGTCGGTTAGGTGAAGATAAGCAGATTAGCCAATTATTGACGATGTTTACTACCATTCACCAACAGGTACCGACGAGTCGGCTGACCCTGTATGGATACGGGACGAATGACGATGTCAAACGTTACCAGGATCAGGTTAACCAGGCCGGTCTCAAAGATTTCGTCACCTTTGCCGGTTATCAAGTAGACTTACAGCAGGCTTACGACCAGGCCCAGCTGTTTGTCGATGCTAGTCGAATTGATGCCCAGCCCCTGGCAATGGGGGAGGCCCTGAGCCACGGGGTACCGGTCGTCAGCTATGATTATCTGTATGGCCCAGCCAGCATGGTCAAGTCCGGCGTCAATGGTGAGCTGATTCCGTCGAATAACCAGCGGCGCTTTGTTGAGACGGTTGTTAAGCTCTTAAAAGATCCTCAGGAACTGCAGAAGTTGAGCACGGGTGCATATGCATCCCTGGATCCGATCAGCGATACAACAACTTGGCAACAGTGGGCCCCGGTTGTTGAAAATAAGTAATACACTCATGCGAGGCTGGCAGAAGACGGTGTTTTCTTGCTGGCCTTTTTGAAAGTGGGCAAGGAAACACGTTCTTTTAAGGACGTGATGAATTGCCCGCTCTTTTTATACGTGGTGCATATGGTTACAATCGGATTATGATATAATAGTTAATATGAAAGACACAAATAGACTTACATATGGGCGGACCTCC
>CAMCCW010000073.1 GCA_945873395.1 uncultured Lactobacillus sp.
TTATATAAATGAATAATTGCTTAATCTTTTAGATTATTGTTGGGGTTTACCACCTACAAACATCCCGGCAGCAGAAGCTATAATAATTCCAACAAAACTTACAACAGCAATCATGTTACTTAAAGCTGACATCATGGTAAACACCCTTCCTTTTCTAAAAAAACTTATTATCTTTCAACACCATTATTATAGCAAGGTTCTTCCATAACGCTGATAATAATTAGCTAATTTTTTGCTAAGCAAAAATGGAACAGAACTTATCAAATGCTTAGGAATGGTTAATAATTTATCATAATGTTCTCTAAAGGACCAGTTCGCTAATTTTAGCCCGTTTTGGAATGGTGAACAATTTTTGAAAGCGTTCCCGCAAATCTTCACCTTTTCTTAAACATTGCGGTTTCGCCCTAATTAAATTATCAACGAATAATAAAAAGGCCGATTTCTCATCGACCTTTTGGGAGTTTATTAAATTCTAATTGAAGAAGTCACGGGCAATTTGCTTGTATGCTTTGATTGCTGCCAGGTAACTTGGAATCGTTGTGCATTCATCAGTTTGGTGGGCCATGTTCCAGGAATCGCAACCCAGAACTACTACGGGCAGATCCGGCCGGTTAAGGGTGAAGACACTGGCGTCGGTAGCACCGTTAATAGTCTTAAGCTCTACGTCGTTCGGGTAGTTTCGCTGAGCGGCATGGAGGGCCAGCTGAACAAAGTCATTGTCCGGTTTGGTGATGACCGGTCCGAAACTTTGAGTAATTTTTAGCTCCAGCTGGAAGGGGGTCTGGTGGTTAACCTGGTCTACCAGGTCCGTCAGTCGCTTGGTGACCTGCTGGTTATTGAAAACTGCGGTTGGTCGGATGTTACCAAAGAGGTGGGCGAGGTCCGGAATGGTGTTGGCCTGCTTACCACCCTCGATAATGGTGATGCAGTGCTGGACCTTGCCTAGGTACTGGTCATCGCCAACATCATCAAAAAGGGATTGTTCCTGTTCAATAAAGTGGAGCAGGCCCGCGATGGCGTTAATCCCCTGGTCGGGGTGGGAACTTGTGTACCGACTTACCAATACTAGTGATCCGGTAGGTCAGACTGCCGGAGTGGGCGAACACGACGTTCCCACCAGTTGGTTCTCCGACTACCAGGGCATCGAGGTCATCGATTGCCCCTTGCTTCTCCAGTCGCCAGGCACCCGGAGTCCCCGTTTCCTCACCAGATGTAGCGAGAAACTTGAGTGTTCCGGTCGGCTGGTAGCCGGCCTCTTTTAATTCGATCAGGGCAATGGCTTGGGCGGCGAGTCCGCTCTTCATATCTGCGGCACCACGACCGTAAATATGACCGCTGACCACTTCGCCGCCGAAGGGATCGTGTTGCCAGCGCTCGGGGTTAGGTACCGCCACCGTATCCTGGTGGCCGGTGAAGCCGAGAACACGGGGATCAGTACCGGTCCCAATCTGGGCGATCAGGTTGGCACGGCGGTCGCCAAAAGCATCGACGGTGACATCAATGCCGTGGGCCAGAAACAGTTTCTGCAGGTACTCCGCGACCGCAATCTCATTGCCGTTGACGGAGTGGATCTTAATCAGGTCTTGCAGGACCTTGACTTGTTCGTTGGTTTCCATAGTAGCAGCCTCCTTTGCTGGGGGTAGGTTAGAATGGGCTAACGAGTCTGATGATCAAGCTTCTTGGCGATGAAGTCACCGACCACTTGAATGATCAGGACAAAGAGCAGCACAAGCAGGGTGGCAACCAGGGTGACATCGTTGTTGAAACGGTTGTAACCGTAAGAGATGGCGGTGTTACCAAGGCCACCGGCACCGATCGCACCGGCCATGGCGGTCAGACCGACCAGACTGATCAGGGTTACCGTGGAGACCCGGGTCAGTTCGGAACGGGCTTCACGCAGGTAGACATCCTTGATGATGTCCCAATTAGTGGCACCGATCGCCTCGGCCGCCTCGATCTTCCCGTGGTCGACACTCTCCAGGGCTACTTGAACCTGCCGGGCGTAAAAACCGAACACCCCGAGAGTCAGGGGAACCAGGGCCGCTGTCGTCCCAATCTGGGTCCCAACTAAAAGCTGGGTGAAGGGGGCGATGAAGGCCAACAGGATGATGAACGGGATGGCCCGGAAGATTGATACAATTTTATCACAGACGTTGAACCAAAATCTATTCTCAAGGATACCGCCGGGTTCGGTGACCACCAGGGCAACCCCGAAGATGAGGCCGAGGATGCCACCGAAGATTGCCGGCCAGAAGGTCATGTAGATGGTTTGAACAATGGAGGTTCCCCAACCGTTGTCGCCACCCCAACCGAGCTGAATTACGTTTGGTAAAAGCTTACTCATTCCAAATCCTCCTATCATCAATCTTTGTTACGGTTACGTTGCTTTGCTTAAGGAAGTCGACAGCCTGTTCACGCTGCTTGGCATCACCCTTGACGACGATGAACAGGGTCCCGACTGGTTGACCACTGAGGACCTCGACGTTCCCATAGAGGATGCTGGCCTCGACGTTGAGACGCTTGTAGAGCTCAACAATGATCGACTGGGTCACATTGTTACCGTTGTAGACCAGCTGGAAGAGCTCCTCGTCATCCTCGAGGTGATCGAGGTTAAAGGCCTTGAGGGTATCGACGGCGGCCAGGGAGCCACCGACGAACTGCCGGGTCAATTCTTCTTTTGGCCGCAGGAAGACGTCCTGGAGGGCGCCCTTTTCAATGATCTTCCCGTGTTCCATTACGGCGATCTTATTGGCCACCCGCTTGACGGCGTCCATCTCGTGGGTGATCAGGACAACGGTCAGCCCGATCTTTTGGTTGAGGCTCTTCAAGAGGTCGAGGATCTGGTTGGTGTTCTGTGGGTCCAGGGCGGAGGTGGCTTCGTCAGAGATCAGGATCTTTGGGTCGTTAGCCAGAGCCCGGGCAATGGAGACCCGTTGTTGTTCACCACCGGAGAGTTGGACCGGGTAGAATTCAGCCTTGTCTTTGAGGCCTACCAGGTCGAGTAACTCCAATGCTTTCTTTTCCTGGGCGTCATCGTCAAGGTCACTGTGCTTTAGGGCAAACAGGACGTTTTCGATCACGGACGTTTCGTTGAGCAGGTTGAAGTGCTGGAAGATCATCCCGATGTTACGACGCTTATTCTGCAGTTCCTTGTTGGAAACCTGTTGACGGTGGTCACTGAAGAAGGTGTCGCCATCGACGGTCACCGTGCCATCTGTTGGCTTCTGCAGGAGGTTGATCGTCCGCACCAGGGTGGATTTCCCAGCACCGGAGTAACCGACGATCCCGTAGATGTCACCAGGTTGGATCTGGAGGGAGACGTCCTGGACGGCGTGAACCACCTTCTTACCCTGTTTAAAGGTGACGTTAATGTCTTGTAAGTTAATGATTGGATCTGCCATACAAAGTCCTCCCGTTACTTATTGAAGTTCAGGTCCCAGGCTGGTAATTCAGCGGTTCCGTAGTGCTTCTTGATGAATTGCTTTGTCTTTTCGGTTTGGTAAGCCTTAACCACGTCTTTGTAGACCTTGTTGTTCCGGTTACTCTTCTTGGCTGCGATGATGTTGACCCATTGTTCAGAATCCTTGTTGATTGGTTCAACGTAGATAGCGGACTTGTAGTTGATCCCGGCGGCCTGAGCGTAGTTAGTGTTGATAACTGCGGCGTCGACGTCCTTCAAGGAACGGGCGGTTTGTTCAGCAGCTAATTCCTTGAACTGGATATTCTTAGGATTCTTGGCAACTGAGTTAGCACTGGCTAAGGTCGTGCCCTTCTTTAAGGTGATCAGGCCGGCGTTCTTCAGGGCGAACAGGGCCCGGGACTCGTTAGTAGCGTCGTTAGGTACAGCTACCGTAGCGTTGTCCGGTAGGTCCTTTAAGCTCTTGTATTTTTGTGAGTAGACCCGGATTGGGGTGATGTAGGTGTCACCGATGGAAACGATGTCGGTGTGATGCGCCTTATTCCAGCTCCGTAAGAAGAGTTTGTGTTGGAAGGCGTTCAGATCAATATCACCGTTTTGCAGGGCCTTGTTTGGCTGGTTATAATCGGTGAAGTCTCGTGTCTTGACCGTGACGTTGTACTTGTCCTTAGCGGTCTTCGTGACTGATTGCCATAACTTGGCTTCATTCTTATCTCCAGCCATGATCCCAACAGTCACCGTCCGTTGACTCTGTTGGCGGGGCCGTACAAAGCTGAAGTAACCGGCAATGATAACTAGGATGGCTACAACCACCCAAATAATTGTTCTCTTCTTCTTTCGATTCCGCATAGTAATAACTCCCTTTCATGCTTTTCTTGCTGCTTTAATTAATCAAAGAATGGATGGGGATGAAAAAAAGCACCCGTCCCCTAAAGTTAAAGGACGAGTGCTTCGCGTTACCACCTTTATTCGTTGAACCGTCACCGGCCCAGCCTCAGTAGGTTACTCTAAATAATTAGAATTACCTAGCACGAATAACGTGTGCTAACCCGTTACTGGCTAATAAGCTCGCCAGTACCATTCCAAGCCCATCTTCAGCAACTACACCTACTCCCTTTCACCAGCCAGGAGCTCTCTTGAAGGCTTTACTGCTTACTCTGCTTTTCGATATGTTTAACTTTGATTAATTGATTATGGCTTTATTATAATAACTTTCTCATTCTTGTCAACACTTTTATGGCAAAATTTAATTTAAAAAGATATCTACTATAAAGGAGCAGTACTTAGTAATGACTAAGTGACCAGCAAAATCACATTTGATAGGAGCAGGCTAAAATTAGTACAAAGAAATCTGGTACTAATGGTTAAAACATGTTATATTAAAAATTGATGAGAGGCATTGACTGAAAGGGGTCTTAATAATGGCACGAAAAGTTGCAGTAATTGGAATGGGACACGTTGGGTCAACAGTTGCCCACTACATTGTCGCTAATGGCTTCGCGGACGATCTAGTACTGATCGATACCAACGAAGCGAAGGCTAAGGCGGATGCCCTGGACTTCAAGGATGCGATGGCCAATCTGCCGTTCCATACCAACATCACCGTCAACGACTATGCTGCCTTGGCAGATACTGACGTAATTGTTTCAGCGGTGGGAAACATCAAGCTTCAGGACAACCCGAACGCGGATCGCTTTGCTGAGCTGCCATTTACCCGTGCAGCCGTTGCCGATGTTGCCCAAAAGATAAAGGACAGTGGCTTTAACGGCAAGATCGTTGTTATTACTAACCCGGTTGACGTGATCACTTCTCTTTACCAAGAGATCACTGGCCTGCCAAAGAAACACGTCATCGGGACGGGGACTCTGCTGGACTCTGCCCGGATGAAACGGGCGGTTGCCGACCAGTTGCACGTTGATCCACGCTCCGTGGCCGGGTACAACCTCGGTGAACATGGAAACTCCCAGTTTACGGCTTGGTCCACGGTTAAGGTCCTTGATCAACCAATTACCAAGCTAGCTAAGGAGCACGGCCTCGACCTCGATGAACTAGATAAGGAAGCCAAGATGGGTGGTTGGACTGTTTTCCAGGGGAAGAAGTACACCAGCTACGGGGTCGCCACAGCCGCAGTTCGTCTGGTCAATGTTATCCTCTCCAACGCCTTAACGGAACTGCCGGTCTCCAACTACCGGGAAGAATACGGTGTCTACCTATCATACCCGGCCGTGGTTGGCCGTGATGGGATCGTTGCCCAGAGCCAACTCGACCTGACAGATGAGGAACTAGAAAAACTCCAAACCTCGGCTAACTTCATCAAGGAAAAGTATGCGGAGAGTCTAGACGCTACGAAAAAGTAGCCAAACATTGTAAAGCATGATACAGTAAGAACTAAACCTACTTAAGGGACTATGACACGCGTCGTGGTCCCTTTTAGTCTGAAGAAAGGAACATTCAACAATGACCAAAGAAGTAAAGAAGATCATTGCGACCGTTATTTTCTGTGAGTTCTTAATCTGTTTAGGGATGAGCCTGATCTTCCCGGTAATGCCCTTCATCAAGAATGAATATGGATTCTCGGCCTTCGACATGGGAGTAATGTCGTCCCTGTTTGCCTTTGTCCAATTCGTCGCCTCACCGGTAGTCGGCCGGGTTTCTGATAAGTTTGGTCGAAAGCCAATGCTAGTGTGGGGACTGTTGATTTTCTCACTGGCCGAATTCCTGTTTGCCATCGCTCAACACCTGTGGGCCTTTGACATCTCTCGGGCTGTTGACGGTCTTTCGGCGGCCATGTTCGTGCCGACTTCCATGGCCCTCGCCGCTGACCTGACGTCGGTTAAAGAGCGGGCCAAAGTAATTGGTTGGCTTTCGGCGGCCTTTAGTGGTGGCCTGATCCTTGGTCCCGGACTGGGTGGAGTCCTGGCCAACGTCAGCTATAAGTTCCCGTTCTGGGTCGCCGGTGGCCTGGGCCTGGTCAGTACCATTGTCGCCTGGGTTCTCCTGCCGCGTGATGACGACGAGCGGTTCAAGAGCACGACCAAAAATCCGGAGAGTCAGTTGCTGGGGAGCACTTGGTCGCAGGTAAAGAAAATGATGACCCCGGCCTTGATCACGTTATTCGTGATGATCTTTGTGGCGGCCTTTGGCTTGGCCGGCTTCGAGAGCATCTACAGCCTGTATGTCAATGAGGTCCACCACTTCGATCTGGCAACGATTGCCCTGGTGCTGACCTTAAACGGGATCATTTCGTTGGTTCTCCAAGTCTTCTTCTTTGAAGGCTTAGTTCGCTGGCTGGGGGAAGTACGCTTAATTCGTTACAGCTACTTCCTTAGTGCTGTGGGAACGATCTTTGTGATCTATGATCATTCACACTGGCAGCTGGTTGTTGCCACTTTGGTTATCTTCGAGGCCTTCGACATGCTGCGACCGGCGATCACGACGCTCTTAACTAAGATGAGCCAAGAAAATCAGGGACTGCTAAACGGAATCAACATGTCCCTAACCAGTGTCGGTAACATCATCGGACCGCTGATCTCGGGGGCGCTGCTGGACATGAACTACCAGTATCCGTACTGGGTAGTGATTGTCTTCCTGGTGGCGGCATTTATCATCACATTTTGGATGAATCGGATGATTGTGCGGGATTGAAAGGAAGAACTGATGAGTTTTGACGAGTAACTTGATTCTGTTGATTGCGGTTGGCTTATTAGTGGGGATCTTCGTTATCTCCCTTGGTGGTGGCGGGGGCGCTATCTACCTGGGAGTTCTGACGGCACTCTTCAATCTGCCACCGGCAACCGCTGCGGCGACCTCGATTGTCACCGCGCTACCAGCCCTGTTGGTAGGGGCCTGGTCCTATTACCGGCGGGGGATGATCGAATTTCACCTGGGCAATCGGATGCTGATAGCAGCAATCCCCAGTATCTTCATCGGCTTTTGGGTGTCACCGCTGCTACCAGAAAAGCTGTACAAGTTGGTGATTGGTCTCATTCTGGCTGCGTTGGGAATTCAGATTATCTATAAGACCTATCACCAGTCCGCCAAGAAGCCAACCTCCTCGAAGTGGGGCAGTGTTATCTATGGCATCATTGGTGGCCTGATGGTCGGTGTTGCGGGCCTCAGTGGTGGTGGACCAATCACGGCCGGCCTGCTGCTCTTAGGCGTGGGAATGGCCAACGCTTCGGCGACTTCAGCGTATGTATTGGTGGGGATGTCGATTGTTGGCGCCCTCCTTCACCTGTCTGGTGGGGCCGTTGATTGGCAGGCTGCCGGTGGCCTGATAATTGGGTCCCTGGTCGGCGCACTACTGGCCCCGCCGGTGATCCTTTGGCTGACTAAGAAACCACAACGGGCCCTGGTGATTAAGTTGATCTTAGGAGTCATGCTGATTGTGATGGGAATCAAAACAATTGTATAAATAATAGAAAAAGACTGGTGAGAAGCCGAACTTCTTGACGTGTACCCTTAAAGTTGGAACTTGTATGTTCTTACTTGTAAATTGAATAA
>CAMCCW010000074.1 GCA_945873395.1 uncultured Lactobacillus sp.
CAATAATCAAGCCTAAGCAAAAAGCCTTCAGCAACTACGACCTTGCTGAAGGCTTTTGTGTTTGTCATGTGCCATGCACTCAACAATGCATCTCTACGCATATTATAGCATGGTTTAGATTATTATCTAATTATTTGGGCGTTTACCTAATTTATTCTGCGATTTTGCGTTCAAAGTAATGCGCCAGCTTGGCTTCCGGGTACACCCCGGTTACTTTTTCCTTGGCCTGACCATCACGAAAAAGGACCAGGCTCGGCACACTCATAACGTGGTAACGCTGGGCAATGTCCTGGTTACCATCCACGTTGAACCGGACAAACTTGATCCGGTCACCGTAAGTCTTCTCAAGATTTTCCATGATTGGATCCATCATCTTGCAGGGACCACACCATGGTGCCCAGAAGTCGACGACCGTCAGTGGACCAGTTACTTGTTGGTCAAAGTCCGTCGCCGTTGCCTCAATTGCCATTATTTGTTATTCCTCCTTCTGCTTTGTCTTACGCCGAACAAAGTGAATGATGATTGTCAGGACGAAGACTGCTAACATGAACATTCCGAAGATATTGGATGGAATCTCGATGTCGATTGCTGGAATTGTCAAGAACAGCTTGATCGCAATGATGAAGATCAGCACGTAAGCCATCGGTTCCAGTTCCGGAATCTTACGCATCAAGCGCATAATGATCTCTGCGACCCCCCGCATGCAGGCGATCCCAATAAGACCCCCGATCAAGACAATCACCGGATTAGGTGAAATTGCCAGCGAGGCCAACACGGAGTCGACAGAGAAAATGATATCCATGAATTCAATTTGTGCAACAACCGACCAGAAACGTTTTCGACCCGTCAGACCGGCTGCCCGGTTACGAACCTTACGCTTTGATCGTTTGCCAAAGAACTTGTTATGGAAGAAACGGTAAACCAGGTAAATCAGGTAAGCCGACCCGATAACCTTGATCTCCCAGAAGTTGATCAGGTAGGTTCCAATCCCAATAATCAGGAAACGGAAAAGGTAGGAACCCCAGATCCCGTAGAACAACGATTCTTCCTGCTCTTTTAACGTCGGTAGTACTCGTGTTTGAGCAGCTAAAACAACCGCATTGTCGACCGATAGCAGACATTCAATCATTACCAATGAGAGAATGATCAGCCAATCCTGGCCGGATGTGATGACAGCCGCCCAGTTATGTGGATCAAAGAATGGTCCATATAACTTTTCTAAAAGTGACAATTAGTGTCCCCCTTTGAATAAATTCTATCTACCTATTCTCAATTTATATTTTAACAGATATTGTTGAAAATAGGTCGGTAATGGAGCCACTATTTCACGTTTCTGAAAAGTAAATGGCAACACCAATCGCTGACATGTCCCATGGAGAAGCATCTGCTCATCGGAGTCGCGGTTGTAAATCGGATCGCCGACGATCGGGTGCCCGCTGTGGGCGAGATGAACCCGAAGCTGGTGGGTCCGGCCCGTCGCTAGGCGCAGGTGAACTAGAGAACGCTGGTCACCGGCGGCCAAACTATGGTAGTAGGTCCGCGCCGGCTGAGCATGAAGACCATTAACCGTCCGCCAACGGGGATCCTCAGGGTCACGGCCAATCGGCCAGTCCCAGCAACCGTCTCCTTCCAATCGGCCCTCAACTACCGCCACGTACTCCCGGTGAATCTGCCCATCAGCGATCAAGCGATTCAAGATCGGAACGACGACTGGGTTCTTGGCCACGATCATGGCTCCACTGGTTTGGAGGTCAAGCCGGTGCACCATGTAGGCCCCGTCATTGCTTCCCGCCAGATAACCGGCCACATCGTTCATCACCGTCCTGGTTTCCCCAGCTATGTTGGGATGACTCTTCTGCCCCCGCGGCTTGTTGACCACCAGTAGGTCCCGATTTTCAAACAGGACCTCTAAATGAGGATCGACAGTGGGAACGTAACGATTAGCCGCTGGTGTCCGCACTTCATCGCCATTGAAGAACATATCGACCCGATCGCCAGCCTGGACCAGCTCGTTGACTGGCTGGTAACTACCATTGACCAGGACATGCTGACGGCGCCGTAGGTAGTGGATCAACCGGTCGGGCAGCAGCCATTGCCGATGCAGTAGGTTCCGCAGTGAACAAGGCTTTTGATTAGCAGCCAGGGTTTCAGTAAGGTGCCAGCGAATCGCGTCAGTCATCTACTTCACCTCCCGGACAGTCAGCCGGTCAGGGACGTGGTAGACCTTGGGCTTGGTCCATTCGAGCATATCATCCGTCAACTGAAGCTTAGTGATGTCGCCCCGGTGGTAGGACTGGAAGTAGTAGCTGCGGCTCTCCGCTACCGTCACGGCTCGGTAAACCGAATAGGTCTTCTGGTGGCGCCGGTTCTGCGGAACAGTCACGCTATCTAGGAGGTGCCATTCGCTAATTAACCCAGTCGCCTCATCGGCTGGCACGTCCGAACGCTCCTTCAGGTAGGCCGCCCGGACGAACCGAGCACTCGGTGAGTAGTAGCCGGGCGGATTGGTCTTTCCTGAAAGCCGGCCGGTTGTTACCCGGGGTGTGTTGAGCGGTACCCGTCCCTCCTTGAATTCCGGAGTGAAGTCCACATAGCGTTCCATCTGTGCCAGCTGCCGCGCAAAGTCAGGACTGTTAGTCACTACGCCCAGGGGATTGTCGATCACCTTCAGCGGCGTCTGGTTCGGCTCAATTACCACGATCCGCCCAGTGCGATCAGCCAGCGCAAAATGAAGCTCCGGGTTACCATACTTGGTGTCACTGTTCTTCTCACTCATCAGTTCCACCTCATCCAGGTGGTCAATCAAGTCCTGAACTGACCGGAAGTTACCCAGCACCCAGAAGATAAACTCATAAGCGGCCAGTTGAACCTTATCGACCCGCCGCTCATCCTGATAGTGAGCCCCATTGTCAAAAGTCAGTTTCTGTGCCATCAGGCCATGTTCATTAACCCCATCCGAAACATCAATTCGGCTGGCAGACAGGCTTCCCCCGCCGACCATCGCATACCGGTTCTCATACACCCGGTGGTCAAAGGCCGTCATCCACTTAAAGTGCCGCGGCACAAAGAGGGGTGAGACGGCCAGAACCGGCCAGTCCATGGTACGGGCTAATAGGTGAGTGTGATCACGAGTCACCTGATAGATACTGGTACACATTACAACTCATTCCTCCCATCAGATATTTTCTTTATTCTAGTTTATTTCCCGGGAAATACGCCAGCATTTTATCTTCGGCTTTTTAGCCGCCTTTACTTTTCCAGGCAAAAAGAGTTGAATAGTAGTATAAGACTGTGAAATAAGAAGGTGAATTGCGTTGTTGAGTACCGAAGAAATTAACGACCGTAGTAAGTGGATCAGTGTTTTCGAACCCCTCCCCCGCGAGCGTGAGGACCTGATCAAAAAATATGAGGTTACCAAGGAACTGCTCGACTACGCAATTGACCCCTACGAAAAGGCGCGGGTCGAAGTTGACCCAGATGCTGGTGTAACCCTGCTGATCTTCGATGTCTACGTGCCAACCCATGCTGTCACCGCACCACAGACTGCCCCGATTGGGATCATGCTGACGACGAACAATATCATCACCTTTACCAACGCCAAGACCAACTTCGTCAACGGGATCATTGCCAACCAGTTGCGGATCCTGAAGCGGCGGGCCCCGATTACCGATAAGCTCAACCTGGTCTTCCCGATCCTCTACCGTCTGTCTACCAACTACTTTGGGCCATTGCGGCGGGTGGACCAACAACGCCAGCAGATCCAGCGTAACCTGCAGCGACGGACCGGACGTAAGGCGATCAGTGAGTTCATGGAGATTGAAACTGGTCTGGTCTATATTCTGACATCGCTCAAGGGTAACGTTTCTCTGCTCGAAGAATTCAAGCGGCGCTACGCTGACAAGATGTCGACCCGGCAGAATAACGACCTTGATGACGTCATCGTCGAAGCACAGCAGGGGCTGGAGATGGCCCAGATGACCTCGGATGTTTCCGAGCGGGTCTCCAATGCCTACAGTAAGGTGATTGACAGTGACCTGAACCAGACGATGAAATACCTGACCATCTACTCCATCGTCCTCTCTGTCCCGACCATCGTCTCCGGCTTCTACGGTGAAAATGTCAAACTCCCCCTCGCCGATGGTCAGTACTCCTGGGTGTTCACCATCATCGTCACCCTGGTACTGATGCTGCTATCGGCGCTCTTCATGATTAGCCGGCATTGGTGGAAATAAGATTAAAAAACACCTCGCACTCAATTTGAATGCGAGGTGTTTTTGATGCCTAGAAATGACCACTGACGTCGTGATCTGAGAACGAGTGCGGGTCTGGCATAAACGAAATATCAACATCAATAATCCCAAACTGCTTGCGGAGCATCCGCTCAATTTTCTCCGACAGTTGGTAGCTCTCCAGAACCGACATTTTCCCGTTGACGATCAGAGTAGCATCCAGTGAGACAACGTTCCCGTTGTAGTGGGCCTTGAGTTCGACAATTCCCTTAACCTTCTTCACCTTCAGGATAGCGTCGTGGTACTGTTTTTCCGCCTTGGGATCGAAGTAATCTGCTAAGTTTAGACTGGTCTCAAAGAAGATCTTCAGCCCAGAGTAGAGAATGAAGAAACCAACAACGATACTGGTGACTCCATCTAGCCAGGTCAGGTGGAATAGCAGGGCCCCAGCAATGGCCACCATCGTTCCGATACTGGTAAAGGCGTCGCTCAGGCTATCCTGGGCGGAAGCAAGCAGGGCCGCATTAGACAGGCGATGCCCCGTTCGCCGATTCATGTACCAGACAATCAGCATAATTACGGAGGCGATCCCAGCCCCAATGATGGCAACTGGCTCTGGGACAACCCGCTTGGCAGGATTGAGCAGGCCCTTGATCCCATCACCGATAACACTCAGGGCAATTGAAATCATCACTACCGCCGTGACTAACGAAAAGACAGTTTCGTAACGCCACCGGACGAACTGAATTCGTTGGTCACCGCCGAGGACTTTCTGGTACTTGCTGTCAGGGAGCTTAACCCCGGCGATGTCATCATCATTGATATCCTGGGCAATGTGGAGTCCCATCATCAACAGAACCGTTGAAATGATCCCTGACAGGTTATTGAAGGCATCAGCGCGCAGTGTTTGCGACTGACTGATGGCCGCTAACCAGTACTCCAGGACTGAGATTGCACAATAGGCAACCACGTTATAAATCAGGTGGCGCTGGGCTGCCCGAATCTTGGTTAATTCATTGGCCTGGCTCTGCTCCCACTGTTTCATTTCCCGTGTGACGTGTTTCTTTAGCTTGCTCAAATTCACTACTCCCCAATGAAAAGTCTGCCATCAATTCTAACACTAAAAAAGCCCAGTCGCGCAGGATCTCCTCAATTAACTAGAGGTTCCGTATAACCGGGCTTGTTTTGGTTAAATTGACAATTTATTAAAGGTTGTCGCCCCGTTCAAACTGGAATTTGGAGTTCAAGAGGGCCTGGTGAATCAGACTACTCATCAGTTGGTGAGTTGCTGCAGTGACATGGGCAGCCGATTCCTTGTTAGCAGCAGTCAGGTAGTCCATCAACTCAGCGCCCTGCTTACCGGCAGCCCCGGCAGTTATGGCGTCAACACGACCGACACCATAACTCTGGCAACCATCACGGAAGTCGTTAACCTCGTTGATGAATTCGTGGTAGCGTGGTTCCACAATCACCTCCAGCAGCTTGTGCAGCCAGTAGGCACTCTTAGCTGGATCAGCATCGTCGGTTGCTACTTGGTAGTTGGCCGGCGTATCGTTGATGTTAGTAAAGAATGGAACATACGGGCTGTAGCAGTAGAAGCCGAAGTTGATCCATTGAATAGCAGCATACTCCGCTGGAACGTCATTCCGGATCTGCAAGATGCAGGAGCTCTGGTTCCGGTCCAGGGCAATTGAACGGAACTTCCGCTGTTCTTCAGGGGTTCCGGAAGCGTAAGTCCCCATCGGATCATATGGTGTGCCATTGTAGTGTGATGACAGGAACTGTTCGACGTCCTCGACTGCGATCTTCTTCTCGGCGTGTTGAATGAACGGAATGTTCTGGCTGGTTGGATCCTGTTCTAAGGATGGCGTGAAGAGCTTCTGGCCATACCAGGAACGTGGCGTGTTGTAGTAAGCGTCCGCCTCATCCTGGGTACCAAAGATATTCCGGAAGTTAAAAGTGCCCGGGTTCGGGTTGAGGTGGAACTTCTCCACAAACTCCCGAATGTCGCTCGCATACATGTAGTTGTCGGGATCATCAAAATCGATCTCTTCAATGCACATGATGTTAGGAGCGATCGCGTAGGCATCATCCGGGATCCGCTGAGCAACCCATTGGTGTCCACCAGCGGTTTCCAGGTACCAAACCTCGTCGTGGTCACTGAAGGCAATCCCGTTGGTTTCACCCGTTCCGTACTTTTCAATCAGGTGACCCAAACGTTGAACCCCTTCACGTGCGCTCTTGATGAATGGCAGAACCAAGTACAGCATTGAGTCTTCATTGATCCCGTCCTTAACCAGTGGATCGTGGCCGAGGACCCGGGCATTAGTCATTTCCGTTTCAGTGGAACTCATGGCCACGTTATGTTCGTTGATTCCCTGTTCATCCCAACGGCCCTCATCAGGAACCCCATTGGGCGTCGCCGTGAACCGGCAGCCTTGTCCTTCCATGTCAACAGTCAGGCCATTGTACTTGGAAACATAGTGCTCGCCGGTATAGTCCTTAGCGGGGAAGACTTTAAAGGTTTTAGGATTAACCCCGTCCTCGGCATCCTCATCCCGGGCAATGATCGTGGATCCATCAATCGTTGCGTTCTTACCGACCAGCATCGCCGTACAGCTGCTCATCTTTTTCTTCATAATGCTTTTCGCGTCCTCTCTGTTTATTTAATAAATCAACTAATTTCTTTCTAATATAATACCACTTTATCTCATTTGTTCCTAATCATCATTTTACTTTATCTGAACAATCTCCTGTTGCTGAGGTAACAACCTACTGAAAAGCCGAACGAGCACCTTGCATCGTCACTGATTCCATGTTAGGATAACAACACTTCCAATGAAATCAATAGCCTATATAATGCCGTAATATGGACGGTAGTTCCTACCCAAAGCCGTAAACTTTGGACTATAAGCGAATTGAACGTCAGCTCTTTTTGCTTTACTTGGCAAAGGGAGCTTTTTTATTTGGCTGTTGATCGAATTGACCATCACAACATTAGGAGGAATAATTTGTGAAACAACCAATGACTGTTACGACCCACGTCCACCATTTAAACTTCGCGGACCAATGGAAAAACTTTGTACTGGGTTTCCAACACCTGCTGGCCATGTATTCTGGGGACGTTCTCGTACCACTCTTAATCGGTCAATACCTGCATTTCTCTACTCTGCAGATGACCTACCTGGTTTCAATTGATATCTTCATGTGTGGGGTGGCAACACTCCTGCAACTGCGGCGGACGGCCATCACTGGGATCGGCCTTCCCGTTGTCCTGGGCTGTGCCGTCCAGGCCGTAACCCCGTTGGAATCCATCGGGGGCAAGCTTGGCATTACCTACATGTACGGAGCAATCATTGCGGCGGGGATCTTCGTCTTCCTGATCGCCGGCTTCTTTGCCAAGCTCAAGCGTTTCTTCCCACCGGTAGTAACTGGCTCCCTGATTACCATTATCGGCTTCACCCTGGTCCCGGTTGGTTTCCAAGACCTCGGTGGTGGTTCCGCTTCGGCCCACGCCTTTGGAAACCCAGCTAACCTATTGATCGGTTTTCTGACCATCGCCATCATCCTGGTCTTCAATGCTTTTGGCCGTGGCTTCATCAAGTCCATCGCCATTCTGCTGGGCATCCTGATTGCTTCCTTTAT
>CAMCCW010000075.1 GCA_945873395.1 uncultured Lactobacillus sp.
CTTGATATACGCCTTCAGGTCGGTTCCCTGGACGTACTGCATCACCATGTACTGGAGGCCGTTTTCCTCACCAGTATCAAAAATACCGACGATATGCGGATCGTTGAGCTTGGTTGCTGACATCGCCTCACGTCGGAAGCGTCGTTTGGTGTTCGGATCATCGCGCAGGTCAAGGCGCAGGACCTTCACCGATACCTGCCGGTCCAAGACCGTATCATATGCCAGGTAAACGTTTGCCATTCCTCCCTCACCAAGGGAGCGAATAATCTTATACCGATGACCAATCATGTCTCCAGGATTCATAATCAACCCTCCTGGTCATCATTTATTCCGATTAAGACAGTGATATTATCTGGACCTCCCGCCGAGTTGGCCATGTCCACCAGTTGGGCACACTTAGCCTTCAGCGAAATTGGCTGCCGAAGAACTTCGACCATATCGCGCTTGGCAACGGTCTTAAAAAGGCCATCCGAGCACATTAAAAGCTGGTCGCCAGGGTTGAAGTCAAAACGATTAACCTCAATCTGGGCGTCCTTCGAGATTCCAATTGCCCGGGTAATAATATTGCTCTGCGGAAGCTTTAGGGCCTCTTCCTCAGTAATATCACCATTAATTACTAATTCATTTACCAAGGAATGGTCAATTGTGACCTGGGTTAAAGTGCTCCGGTGCAGCAGGTAGCCCCGGCTATCACCAATATTGGCAACCACTAACGTCTTCTTGAAAATGATGGCCGCCACCAGCGTCGTTCCCATCCCCTGGTAGGCAATATTTTCTTTTGATTTTTTTAGAATTTGATCATTAATTATTTGAACTTCCCGGGCAAACCACCGGATCGCTTCCAGTGGTTCTGTTGGGCCGTCCATTTTGAAATGATGACCGAGCCGTTTGATGGTCATCTCAGCAGCCACGTCACCACTCTGGTTACCACCAATACCGTCAGCAATCACAACGAGGTGATTACCATTCTGATCAACGTATTGGGCAACCCGGTCTTGGTTCTGTGACCGTTGGCGGCCGATGTCCGTTTGATAGGCAACTTTCATTCTCTGAATTCCCTTCTAGTTAACCCGCTGCAGACTGCTGATGAAAAAGCCGTCGGACGAAAAATCAGATGGCAGGATCGTCAGCGTCGCGGTAGTTCGATCATCCTTAACATGACGTGTCGTTGGGGTCCTGACCAGTTTGAAGTTCGGGTGGTCCGCCAAAAAGGCCTGAACCGTCCCGTCGTTCTCCTGGTGCAGGATCGTACACGTACTGTACGTAATTATACCGCCTTTTTTGACTTTTGGTGCGACCGCCGCCAAAATTGCCAACTGGATTTGGTGAAGTTGTTCACTATCTTCTGGCCGCTTACTGTAGCGAATCTCGGGTTTACGACGGAGGAGCCCGATCCCACTACATGGGGCATCGACCAGGATCTTGTCGAAGCTCTCGTCGGCAAACTCCTCGCCAACCTTACGGGCATCTAGGGTATGGGTTACCACCCGGTCAGCAACGTGGAGCCGGCGGGCGTTCTTCTGGATCAGGCGAGTCTTATGTTGGTGAATGTCGAGGGCGTCGACTTGCCCATCTTGGAGCTGAGCAGCAATCTGGACCGTCTTCCCCCCGGGAGCGGCACAGGCGTCCAGGACCCGGTCGCCGGGTTGGACCTGCATGCTGTCAACGGCCAGCATGGCGCTCTCGTCTTGAATCGTGATTGCTCCCTGCTCGAAGAGGTCACTGGAGAGCACCTCTCCCTTGGTGATCACCAGGGCATCTGGGGCAATGGCACTTGGCCGATACTCAATCCCCTGTTGATCAAAGGCAGCCTCCACCGCGGCCAGCGTAGTAACCGCCGGATTGGCCCGAATGACCACGTGGGCCGGCTGGTTGATCGCCGTCAAGATCTCCTGGGCGGTTGCCATGCCGTACTGGTCGGCAAAGGCCTTCACCAGCCACTCCGGAACACTCTCCTGGACCGCCAGGCGCTGAATGGGATCGGCGATTTCATCCAGGTTGGCCAGGCTCTGACGCAGGATGGCGTGCAGGACCCCGGTGACAAACTTACGAGTCCCGGGATTTCCCCATTGCTTAGCCAGCTCAATGCTCTCATTGGTAACTGCCCAGTCAGGAACCCGGTCAAGGTAGTGGTATTGGTAGATCGACATCCACAGCAAGGTCTCGACCCAGGAGTCCAGCTTGCGATGAACAAAAGGCTGCAGCCAGTATTCGAGGGTCAGGCGGTGCTGGAGGACCCCGTAGACAATATTAGTGGCCAGGCGGCGATCACTATCTTTTAATGCCGCCCGTTGTAGAAGCTGGTCGAGCTCAATGTTGGAATAGGCCCCCTGCCGAATTCTTTCCAGTGCCGTCAGGGCAACTGACCGGGCCGTCGTTGGTTTCTTACTAGTCATCGGTTACTGCTTGAACTCCTTCCTTAAGCTGCTGGTGACCATTCAGGTAGGCCGTGATGTCCATGGCCTGCTTACCAGCGGGTTTGAGCTTGTTGATTTGGTAGGTAGTCCCTTTCCCAGCTGCTAGTACCAACTGGTGCTTGGTGGCCCGGACAACCTGACCCGCTGGCAGATCGGTCTTCTCATCCAACGGGGTCACGTCATAGATTTTTGTCCGGAGGCCGTCAATGATCATATTGCCAAGCGGTGCTGGACGAAGGCCCCGCACCTTGTTGTCAATCTGGTCAGCCGTCATTCGGTAGTCGATCCGTTCCTGCTCGGTCGAGATGTTTGGGGAGAAGACCACCTTATCCGGATCCTGGGCAACGGGGTGTACGTTGCCGCTGACCAGGTCAGGAAGGGTCTTCAAGAGCAGGTCCCGCCCGAGGATGCTGAGCTTGTCAAACATCGTTCCGGCGTCGTCATCCTTTTCAATCGGAATAGCTTCCTGGGCGATCACGTCCCCGGCATCCATCTTCTTGACCATGTACATGATGGAGATCCCGGTCTCCTTGTCACCATTGATGACCGCGTACTGGATTGGGGCCCCACCACGGTACTTCGGTAGCAGGGAGCCGTGGACGTTGATGGCGGCGATCTTGGCCGCATTCAGTAACTTAGTCGGCAGGAACTGACCATAGGCAGCCGTGATCATCAGGTCGGGATTGATGTCGATGATCCGGTCCATTTCGGGACTCTTGCTCAGCTTAGCCGGTTGTAAGACCTCAATGCCGTATTTTTGAGCCAGCTGTTTGACCGGGGAAGCCGTTAAGACGTGCTTGCGACCAATCCGGTGGTCGGGCTGGGTCAGCACGGCCTTGACATCGTACTCTGGCCGATCAATCAGGCTCTGTAAAATTGGCACAGCAAACTGGGGCGTTCCCATAAAAACAATTGATGTTGACATATCGTTCTTCCTTTCGTTTACATGAAATATTGTGGATCCGGGTCAATACTGACCTGAACATCCTTAAATTCCTTCTGCTGCGTCTCCTGGAGGATTTCCTGAAGAAGGTCATGCAGGTGAGGATCGTGTTTATATTTAATAACAATTTGATAGTAGTAGCGGCGCTTCATCCGCGCAATTGCCCGGGGGGTTGGTCCTAAGATGATGGTTGATGGTGCCAGCCCGTGAATCAGCTGCTGGTGAATCGTAGTCATTGCACGGGCAGCCTGGGCCTCTTCCGGATGACTGGCCATCAGCCGGACCGTGTAGTAGTACGGCGGGTAACCGGCCTGGTGACGGAGGGCCATCTCATGACGGAAGAAGCGTTCGTAGTCGTGGGCCTGGGCATCCTTGATAGCGTAATGATCGGGATTGAAAGTCTGAATGATTACCTGTCCCTGCTTATTAGCTCGGCCGGCCCGACCGCTGACCTGGCTGAGGAGATCGAAGGTGTGCTCACTCGCCCGAAAGTCTGGCAAACCCAGGCCGGTATCAGCATTGAGGACCCCCACCAGAGTGACATTAGGGAAATCCAACCCCTTGGCAATCATCTGCGTGCCCAGTAAGATATCAGCCTGCTGGTGGCCAAACTGACGAAGGAGCTTCTCGTGCATCCCCTTCCGCCGGGTGGTGTCGACATCCATCCGAATAATCCGGGCCTGGGGAAGGAGGCGGCGAAGTTCCTGCTCGACCTTCTCCGTTCCCGTCCCATAATAACGGATGTGCCGGCTGTGACAATGCGGACAGACCTGCGGAATCGGTTCCTCATGCCCACAGTAATGGCACTTCATCGTCCGTGTATCCAGGTGAAGGGTCAAAGAGATATCACAGTTGGGACACTTCAGAACCTCACCGCAGTCCCGGCACATCATAAACGAGGAAAAACCCCGCCGGTTCAGCATCAGGATACTCTGCTCGTGCCGCTGCAAACGTAAGTCTAGTTCCCGCAGGAGCTTCGTTGAAAAGTTGCTCTCGCCCCGGCGCTTCACCTCGGGCCGCATGTCAACCACCTCAATGGGCGGCAGAGGTTGTTGGTTCACCCGATGGGGAAGCCGCAGCAACTGATAAACACCCTTTAGTGCCCGGGCCCGGCTCTCCAGGCTCGGGGTTGCGGAACCCAGTACCAGGGGGCAGTGATGGAACCTACTCCGCCACTTAGCCACCTCACGGGCGTGGTAGCGCGGCATGTCGTCCTGTTTGTAGCTGGTTTCGTGCTCCTCATCCAGGATAATAACCCCGATATTATCTAAGGGGGCAAACACTGCTGACCGGGCACCAACCACCACGCGGGCATCCCCACGGCTGATCCGGCGCCATTCATCGTAGCGTTCCCCATTGGAGAGGCCGCTGTGCAGGACCGCCACCTGGGAGCCGAAACGCCGACGGACCCGGTTTACAATCTGTGGAGTCAGGGAGATCTCCGGAACCAGCATCAGGGCGGTCTGCCCCTTTTCCAGTGCCCGGGCAATCGTCTGGAGGTAGACCTCAGTCTTACCACTACCCGTGACCCCCTGAAGCAGGAAGGTCCGGCTCTGCTGGTGGTCAATGTCTTGCTCAACCGTTTGGACAACTTTTTGCTGGTCAGGATTCAAGGATAGGGGTTGTTCCAGGTGGTCGTCATCAACTGGTTGTGAATAGGGATTCCGGTACACCTCGACCGGTACCTTTTTCAGCCACCCCTTCTTGGCTCCCTCGTTAAACGTTCCAACCCGCAACTGGCTTTTCTGCTCGGCCACCGTCTGTTTAACGGTTTGGCCGATAATACTCTGCAGGTACGAAATCAGACGATTCTGGGCGTGAGCATTGGGATGCAGCGAGGTCCGGGCATCTTCGAGCTGTTCAAAGTCCAGCAAGGGAGTAATCCCCGTAACTGTCTTGGCCCGGGCGCGGTCAGTTACCCGGTACTCGATCGTAACTTTCTTCTCCCGTTGCAACTTCAACAGCTGTTTGACCTTCTCGGGATCGGACTGCAATTCTGCCAGGTCACACTCATCCTTGCCATGAAAAAGGTCGAAGTAGGTCTGTTCATCAATCTCATCCACTACCCGAACGAAGCGCTGACTCTTCGACTTAAGCATATTTGGCAACATGGTATACAGGCATGATATCCAAAATGAATAGGTGGTGTCCGCCAGCCACCGACTCAGTTGCAGTAACTCAGTGTTTACCACCGGTTGCAGGTCCATCACCGCCGCAATCGGCTTCAGTTCGCCCGTATATTCAGAGTGTTCGGTAAAACCAACCACGAAGCCCTGAACCTGGCGGCGACCATTACCAAAGGGAACAGCTACCCGCATCCCCACCTGGAGTTGTTTTTCCAACGGTGCCGGCACGAGGTAGGTATAAGGCCGGCTCGTCTGCATTGTCGGCACATCAACAACAACCTGTGCCAATTCTGGCATCCAATCACCTCACTTTAATTTCTCTGCTAGGCGGGCCACTAGACGTTGGGCTACCGCAGTCTTCGAAAGGCGCGGCCACTTCTCTGGGGCAGCTCCCTTCTGGAGAATAGTAACCTGGTCATCATCTCGACCAAAGGCGCCCGCGGCCCCCGCCACACTATTAGCAACAATCATGTCAGTACGCTTGCTGGCCAGTTTTTCCTGGGCATGATCCAGGAGCTTCTCCGTTTCGGCCGCAAACCCTACCACCACCTGGTCAGGGCGTTTCGTAGCGGCAACGGTCTGCAAGATATCGACCGTCTCCGTCAGTTCAAGGGTCCGTAGTTCATTGTCATGACTCTTCTTTACCTTCTGCTCGGCAACTTTCACCGGCCGATAATCGGCCACGGCCGCTGCCATCACCAGGGCATCAGCAGATTCAAAGGACTTCTGCACTGCCTGCAGCATCTCCTCGGTCGTCAATGCGGAGACTAGATGAATATTGGGATCCTGCGGCAACGGAACACTGACCTGGCCAGTAATCAGGGTTACCTGAGCCCCCGTCTGGGCAGCGGCACGGGCAATGGCGATCCCCATCTTACCCGAAGACCGGTTACCGATGTAACGAACGGGGTCGAGGGGCTCTCGGGTCCCGCCGGCCGTCACCACTACTTTTTTGCCAGCAAGAAGGTGGCGCTGGTTCAGGAACTCCTGCACCCGGGTGACGATCTGGTCTGGTTCCGGCAGGCGGCCATGGCCCGAGTAGCCCTCCGCCAAGCGGCCGGTTACTGGTTCGATGATGGTAACCCCATCATCGGCGAGCTGGGCAAGGTTCCGCTGGGTTGCGGGAGCGGCCCACATCTGGCGGTTCATCGCCGGCGCCACCATCTTCGGCGCCGCGGTTGCCAGCAAGGTCGTCGAGGCCGCATCATCGGCAATCCCATTTGCCATCTTGGCTAAAATATCAGCTGAAGCCGGTACCACCAGTGCCAGTTCTGTCCAGTCAGCCAGCTCAATGTGGGGAATTGGCTGATTTTGATCTCCCCAAAGGTCCGTCAACACCGGATACTTGGTCAGTGCATTCAGGGTGGCCGGGCCAACAAGCTTGGTGGCGGACGTTGTCATGACAACTCGCACCTCATGACCAGCCTTCTGCAGTCCCCGGACCACTTCGACTCCCTTATAGGCGGCGATGCTTCCCGAGAGGTATACCGTTATTCTTGCCATTGTTTCACCCCATCTAATTTATTCTCAATTGATTATATCATCGGACAACAAAAAAGAGGACGTTTCACGACCGGAATCGATGTGAAAAGTCCTCTTGTCTATCACTGACTATGTAATTAGTCCTGCAGGTCCTCTGTGTGATCAGGATCGATAGTGACCTTACCAGCCAGGATCTCTTCAAGGGCCTTACCAACTGACTTGCTGGATTCGTAGTGGTCCAGCAGTGGTGCGGAACCAGTGTCCAGTTCGTGGGCCCGCTTGCTGGCTAACATTACCAAAGAGTAGCGGGAGTCAATCCGCTTTAACAATTCATCAACTGATGGGTAAAGAATCATTTTTGTGAGTCTCCTAACATTTCAAGATAGCGTGGCATTACCCGGGGAACCCGCAAACGTTCCGTACGGATGATGTCCTTGATTTTCTCTACGGCACGAGGCACTTCGTCGTTAACAACCGCATAATCGTAGTTTTGCATCATTTGGATTTCACCAAAGGCCTTCTGAATCCGCTTGTTAATAACTTCCATGC
>CAMCCW010000076.1 GCA_945873395.1 uncultured Lactobacillus sp.
AGACCAAAAAGAACCATGTCTACTTTATTAGTAAACATGGTTCTAAATAATTGCTATTTTATTGCAGCTTTGCCAATTCGGTCTCGATATCTTCCTCCATCAGGGTACCGTGACGGGCAATGCTAAGACTCTTAGCGATTTCAAGTGCCTGCTTAGCGTCCGCCTGTTGGCCCTTAGCAATGTAGCAACGACCAAGGCACAGGTACAGCTCATCCAACAAGAACAGGGAATCGTGCTCACGGCACATCTTAATCCCCCGGTTGACCATTTCAATAGCACTGTCTGGATCACCTAATTCCAGGTACAGGTTAGCGATTTGATCATTGATCGATGCCCACTGGTGCAAGCTCCCGATCAGCTTCTTGTTGTCGATCAACTTGACTGACCGGTTAGTCAGGCGGATCGCCCGTTCACGATCGTTACGCTTCAGGTAAGCCATCGCCATCCCGGCGGTCGTCATGGCCAGGTAAATGTTGGCACTGGTTGTCGCAAATTGAGTTAAGACTAATTCAAAATTAAAGATGGCATCGTCAATCTGGTCATTTTCAACCTGGACCATTCCCAACAAGTAGTAGTAGCGTTGCTTATCAAAGTCACTATCCAGTTGTTTAACTTTGACAGAATCCAGCAGCTGCTCTGCCTTATCGTATTCATGCGCCGTCAGCAGGTCAATAACCTGATTAAAGGTATCATTTACCCCACTAACTTCGTTTTCAACAATCCGATCTGACGAAATATTTAACCGCTCACAAATTGCAGTCAAGATGTCCATCTTTGGTAGTCGGTTTTGCTTTTCCATCAAGCTAATCGTCGCTTGAGTACAGATGCCCTCGGCTAATGCGGTTTGCGACAAGCCCCTCTTGCGGCGAATTTGTTTTAAAACGTCTCCACGGAGTTTCATTGGTTATCATCCTCAAATAAATTATCTCTCTCAGGTTACTTAAGACAACAAAGTACTAATTACTTTCTACATGGTATTATAACACTCGTTATAATATCTATACCAGCAATTAGCACTTCATTGCTATTTTCGCCCGTGCTATTATTTACCCATTACCGGATTTATTTTTACTTTAAAAATAAAAATGGGCAATAACACTAATTATCTTAGCATTACCACCTATTTTTAACAATATCTTTCAAAAAAATTTTAATTAAATTTCTTCTTACCGACGCGTTCAGTTCCAAGTTCCTTGAAGTCGTAAGTGATCTGGCTATTGCGTTTGAATTCTTCCAGTCCCAATTCAATCAGACGGTCAATTAGCTCAGAATAGCTGATCCCGGATACTTCCCACATCTGCGGATAGAGACTGATGTTAGTAAAGCCAGGCAAGGTGTTTGGTTCACCAAGGTATGGAACGTTATTTTCGTCCACCAGGAAGTCGATCCGGGCCATCCCCTTCATGCCAAGGGCTTTGTAAGCCTTCAATGCCATATCGGTGATCTCATCAGTCAGGTATTGTGGCAACTTAACTGGGAGTTCGAAGACCACCCCACTAGCGTCCACAAACTTGTTTTCATAGTCGTAGAACGGATCACCCTCTGGAACCCGGATTGCTCCTAACTTAGATGCAATTGGGTGTTCATTACCAAGAATAGAAATCTCAACTTCCTGCGGATTAGCAACTCCCTGTTCTGCCAGGACCTTGAAATCATACTTGAAGGCATCATCTAGGGCTGCCTCGTATTCATCAGCGTTGGTAACCCGGTGGATCCCCACTGAAGAGCCCTGCTTAGCTGGCTTGATGAAGACCAAGTCACCAAGCTTTTCTTCAATCTTGCCCCATGAGTAGTCGGCCCGGTTCTCAGGCGTCAGCAGAACGTATGGCGTATTTCTGATCCCTGCTTCAGTCAGAATCTTCTTGGTCAGATCCTTATCGAAGGCCATCGCACTTGCCGCAATGTTAGATCCCACGTAGGGCTTGTTTAACAACTTAAATAAGCCCTGGATCGTCCCATCTTCCCCGAGGTTACCGTGAATAACCGGGTAGAAGAAGTCAATCGTCTTCAATTCATTTAAGGCCATGATCGGTGCTAATGGTTGGGTAAGATCCATGTGAGCGTAAGCATCCTTAACCACAGCATCCTCTGGTTCACCGTCAAAGATGCGTTGGGAATACTCATTGTTCAGCAGAATCCCGTCCTTAGTAAACATGAACAGGCTCACATCGTACTTGTCCTTATTGAGGGCGTCATAGATATTATGGGCTGAACGCTTAGAAACATCGTGTTCAGAAGAGTTTCCACCGAAGAGCAGCGCAATCTGTAACTTCTTAGACATTTGAAATACCACCTTACATATAAATTTTTTATTTAATCCGCTATTTCTAGAATCTTAAGTATAACATGATTAGCCGGCGCCGCCAATGGGCCCAAACAAAAAAGGGAGTGGGAAAGAAGTCGCAAGCGACTTCTTTCCCACCCCCGCGAGGGTGGCTAGGTGTTCCGGACGTTGATTTATCAACGTTCGGAATCCAGCCAACTACCGCGCTGCGGCATTCAAATCTTTAAAACAGTAAAGAGACTGAGTTAATTTCCAGCCTCTTTGCTTTTTTTCATTACTTAACTTCGACGATCCAGTTTTCTGCTTCGTCGTCGGAACTCAAGCCGGCTGGGTCATCGACAACCTTGTCATTGACCGCCACAATGGTTCCTGCTACTGGGCTGTCCAGATCGGTAACGGCTTTTTCGGCTTCGACGGAGACAAACTTACCGCCATTTTCAAGGTCAGTTCCCTTAGCAGGAACATCGATGAAGTTGATCTTTCCCAGGTCATCACGGCCTTGGTCGTTTAGCCCTACCCGGGTATTACCGTTGTCGAGTTTCTTAGTCCAAAAGTAGTTGTTCTTTGCAGCCATATCTATATACCCCACTATCTAAACTCTTTTTTGTTACTAAACATGTAAGAATGATGGTGGTAACGCATTGACATTACCATCCCTATCCCGATCAGGTTACCAATTAAAGAAGAACCCCCGGCGCTAATGAACGGAAGCGGGATCCCTGTCAATGGCAGCAATCCAATGTTCATCCCAATGTTTTCAAAAACGTGGAAAAGGATCATCATAATGACCCCTGTTGAGATATAGGCATAAAATTCATTCTTAGTATCAAATGTAACACGAATCATCAGATAAATTAAGAGTAAATAGATCAAGATGAGGAGAACCCCACCGATAAAGCCGAAGTTCTCACCAATCACGGAGAAGATCATATCTGATTCCCGCACAGGTACATAGACCTTGGAGTTGTTAAACCCAGTTCCGGCAATTCCACCAGAACCAACCGCCTTGATACTCTGCCATAGCTGGTAACCCTGGTTAGTCGTATCCTGCTCTGGGTGCAACCAGGTGTCGACCCGGTCGAACTGGTAAGCCTGAAAACCAACGTGTTCCAGAATCCGCCGACCAACTGACGAAGTAACCATGGCCAGGGCCGAACCACCAACAACCGCTAATACAGCCGCTGCTGGGGCGATAATCCGCCAGGTAACCCCAGAGACCAGGACCATCCCACAAAAGATGGCAAAGAACACCAGGGATGTCCCGAAGTCGTTTTGGAAGTGCAGCGAAATTAGAATTGGTAACAGCCAGAGGAACATTGTCCCAATCAACCGCCAGTCAGACTGAACGGTGTGGACACTATACCGGTTATTATGGGTGGTAATCACCCGGCCCATCATCAGGATATAGGCCGGTTTCATAATTTCCGAAGGCTGGAAGGTAAACGGCCCAATGGCAAACCAACTCTTCGCCCCGGTGCTTGCGTAGTACGATCGACTATAGAAGACCAGGATGGCAAACATCAGGAAGAGACTCAGCCAATAGACAATTGGCGCAATCTTCCACAGTTGCTCCGAGTCAAACTGCATGATCACTACGATTAGGATCGTCCCAATCGCGTACCACACCAGCTGGGTAATTACCTGACGGGCCACACTAGTCGGTTGGCGATCATGAACGGCCGCCACGTAAATAGAGGCTAACCCAATCAACGCTAACAGGAGAACACAGAAAATGATCCCCCAGTCAATCCGACTTTCTTCATCACTTTGCGAACGTTGCATTACCTAACTCCTTTACTCAATTATTTTCAAAGAGAACGGTACCGCATTAGTGCTGGTGTAGGTGGTACTGCTGGAGAACCATCTCCAGGCCTTCTTCTTGCGAATGAACGAAGAATTCGCTCTGGTCCGCTGTCAGAAGAGCCTTGAAGCGGTCATTATCCGTTACCACTTCACCAATCAGCCGTTCACCAATAAAGATCTGTTGAACCGGTTGATTTTGCCGTTCAATATCCTTAACACTTACTTCAATCTTTTTGTCTTTTTTAGCCACAATTTCACCTTTTACTTAGTATTTGCGTCGAAACGTAAAATGGTCAGGTACCGGGTCATAGCCCCCACGCACAAACGGTTGGCAACGCAGAATCCGGGCAATTCCCAATAGGATCCCCTTCATGCCAAAACGTTCCAGGGATTCGAGCATGTACTGGGAACAGCTAGGATAATAACGACAGACCCGTATCTGCCGCCGCGCGGAAATCGTCTGTTGGTACCACCGTACCATTTTGCATAATACCTGAACCATCGATGTTACTTCTTCTTATCAGTCTTTTGCATCCGTTCCAGCATCTCACCGGCACCCTTGGCAACATTGTCCAGTGGGCTCTGGGATACTACAACTGGCACCTTCAGACGATCACTGAAGAGCTTATCGATCCCCTTCAGCAGAGCCGTCCCACCGGTCAGCATAACACCCCGATCAATGATGTCACTGGCCAGCTCTGGTGGTACAGTCTCCAGAACGTTAATCGTGGCCGTCAGAATCTGTTCCAGAGTGTCATGAATAGCCTCTTCGATTTCGTTTTCGTTAACAGTGATCTGCTTAGGCATTCCACTAGCTACGTCTCGACCACGAACATCCATTTCGGCCGGCTTATCAACCTTGAGGGCCGTTCCGATCTTCATCTTGATGTTTTCAGCGGTGTGTTCACCGATAACCAGACCATGCTTGTCCTTGATGTAGGCAGCAATATCGTTGTTGAGCTTATCACCCGCCATCCGAATGGACCGGCTGGAAACAATGTCACCAAGGGAAAGAATAGCGATATCACTGGTACCACCACCCATGTCGATTACCATGCTGCCACGCGGTTTGAAAATGTCGAGGCCGGCACCAATGGCTGCTACCTTTGGTTCGTACTCTAGGTAAACCTTGCCACCACCGGATTGTTCGGCCGCCTGAATGATGGCCTTGCGTTCGATCTCAGTGATGTTAGTTGGTGCACAGATCATGATGTTTGGCTTAGACATGAAGCCCTTGACGCTCAGCTTACCAATGAAGTAGGCCAACATCTCTTCGGTAACGTCGAAGTCTGAGATGACCCCGTTCTTCAATGGCCGAATTGCTCGAATGTTACTTGGTGTCCGTCCCACCATCCGGTAGGCTTCAGATCCGACTGCCAGAATCTTGTTGGTTTGAGTGTCAATCGCAACAACGGAAGGTTCGTTCAGGACAATTCCCTTGCCTTGAACATAGATCAGCACGTTGGCTGTTCCTAAATCAATACCAATATCTTGTGCCATTATTTACTGCTCCTTCTCGAGAAAGATTTTATTTTAGTTAATATCGTTCGTATTATACCATAATATCGCCCAAAGCTGCGGGTCAGTCATGGTTAGTTTCGTTAGTTGGGTGGCCTGGTGACAGCTTAAATTTATCAGCAATATCAATCCGGTCAATCTGAGCCCCCAGTGCACGCAACTTCTGTTGGAAGTGGTAGTAACTCCGATCAATCTCGCCAACATTACGAACCTGGGTAATTCCCTCCGCAGCCAGACCGGCTAATACGAGGGCTGCACCGGCGCGCAGGTCGGAAGCCGTCACCTCTGCCCCGCTAAACTTGGTTGGACCATCTAAGACGGCCACCGGTCCACTGA
This sequence comes from uncultured Lactobacillus sp., assembly GCA_945873395.1. Lineage (GTDB taxonomy): Bacteria > Bacillota > Bacilli > Lactobacillales > Lactobacillaceae > Limosilactobacillus. The sequence continues at coordinate 5,942 of CAMCCW010000076.1, forward strand.
TCTGGAACTTGGCGTTCATCCGTCGCAACTCCTCTAAGTGCATGAAACGTTTCTCAAAGATCCGTTCGTCCAGGGTGCTGACCCCATTAGCCAGTAGCTGGAGAACCGAGATCTGTGGCTGCAGATCCGTCGGGAAACCCGGATACGGCATCGTCTTGATGTTTGTCGGGAGAAGAACCGCCGTCCCCAGGACCCGGATTCCATCATCCTGGCGCACAACAGTGACCCCCATCTCCTCCAATTTGGCGATCAGGGAGGCGTTGTGTTCAGCAATCGTATCGGCCACCACGACGTCACCATTAGTAATAGCAGCGGCGATCATGAAGGTCCCCGCTTCGATCTGGTCTGGCATCAACCGATATTCACACCCGTGAAGGAAATTTACCCCTTGGATGCGAATCACCGTGGTTCCGGCACCATGGACCCGAGCACCCATCTTGTTGAGAAAGTTGGCCAACTCGATGATTTCCGGTTCCCGGGCGGCATTCTCAATCGTCGTGATCCCGGTGGCCCGCGTCGCCGCCATCATCAGATCTTCGGTCGCACCAACACTTGGAAAATCAAGGTAAATCCGAGCGCCCGTCAACTGATCGGCCTGGGCCACAATGTAGCCGTCACGTTGGTCGACCTGAGCGCCCAGCGCCGTCAGTCCTTTGATATGAAGGTCAATTGGCCGCGAACCAATCGCACACCCACCCGGCAGGGCTACTTTAGCATAGCCAGTCCGGGCGAGCAGCGGTCCCATCACCAGTAGGGAGGCCCGCATCTCATCAACATATTCAAAGGGGGCCTCATTAGCCACCGGCTTCTGAGTATCCAATAGCAGTTCGTGTCTCTCCTGGTCAAAGGCCACGGCGACGTTGAGGAATTGCAGAAGGCGGTTCATCGTGATGATATCCAACAGTGACGGTACATTGGTCAGGCGAAAACTGCCCACCGTTGCCAGTAGACTGGCCGCTTGAATCGGCAGTGCCGCGTTTTTGGAACCTTCAATATGAACGCGACCGGTTAAGCGCCGTCCGCCCTTAATCACCATTTTTTCCATCGTTTACTCCCCAATCCCTAGCGAACTAGATACACCAAGTTGCTGATTGCACTAATGATATTTAAGAAAAAGCTCGCACACAGGTAGCCAATGGCCGTCGCCGCTAAGACAATTGCTAATGGCAGTGTCCGGGGCGGTCGCTTGAAGAAGCGCTCAATGTGAAAGCCCTGAATTGCATTGAAGGCCAACCACACAAATAGTAGCTGGACCACGATCTCAATTAGTGCGTGAATTCCCGTCAGTTCCAAGCATTTAAGCCTCCTAACAAAACGTTTGTATTTTATCATACCATACTCGAATGATCCGTAATATTAAGAAAGCTTAACTTAATCAAAACAATTGGATCCTTCTTTTATCAATTATAAGAGCATTCTTTTTGTTATGGTTCTATGATATTCGGTAAGGATAAGATAAATTCTTGTTCTTACCGTTTTTT
>CAMCCW010000077.1 GCA_945873395.1 uncultured Lactobacillus sp.
GTTTTTTATTTACCACCAACTGGGTGGCTAACTTCATTCTATAATCCACCCCAAAAAGATAATTGAAAAGAATCAACAGTAAATAAGAAATTAGAGAGGGAGCGAGACAGGAGTCGTTTACGACTTCGTTTTTCGACGCGAAGCTAGCCGTTGGGAGCCCCCGCGAGCACAAATAGAGGTCCAGAGTTCGGCTTTTGCCGGGCTTTGGACCTCATTTGTGTACCGCGCTGTTCACTTTTGATCTATATAAAAGGACTTATGTCACAGGCCCTTTTGTTTTTGATGTTAGTTGATATTGCAAAACTGCTTTGTGTTATATGATTAGGACCGGCTGTGATATAATCAATTGAAGATTATTAACTACTAAAAGGAGCAATACTTAATTGGTAGAAAAGAACGACGAAATTGAACAAACATTTCAGATTGACAGCCCTGAGATCGAGGTTGGGATTCTCGGTCCCCAGGATAAGTTTGTCAGCCTGATCGAACAGGGGATGGATGTGACCATCAACCCGTTTGGCGACAACCTGAAGGTGAAGGGGAAAGAGGAAGACGTCAAGATGACGGTGGATGTCTTCCATGCTCTGATTGACCTGTTAAATCAGGGAATCCGGATTCACAGTACTGATATCGTCAGCGCCATGAAGATGGCACACCGGGGAACGCTCGAGTACTTTGCTGACCTGTACAGTGAGACCATCATTAAGGACCGGCGTGGTCGGGCTATCCGGGTAAAGAACTTCGGCCAGCGTCAGTATGTCAATGCCATGAAGCATAACGATATCACCTTTGGGATCGGTCCTGCAGGTACTGGGAAGACCTACCTAGCCGTTGCTATGGCGGTCGCCGCTCTTAAGCGGGGGGAAGTTGAACGAATCATTATCACCCGGCCAGCCGTGGAAGCCGGCGAGAGCTTAGGCTTCTTGCCTGGTGACCTCCAGGAGAAGGTTGACCCCTACCTGCGGCCAATTTATGATGCGTTAAATGATATCTTCGGTACTGACCATACCCAACGACTGATGGAACGCGGCGTGATTGAGATCGCGCCACTGGCCTATATGCGGGGGCGGACACTGGATGGAGCCTTCATTATCTTGGATGAGGCCCAGAACACCACCAATGCTCAGATGAAGATGTTCTTGACCCGGTTCGGCTTCGGCTCCAAGATGGTCGTCAACGGGGATATCTCGCAGATTGACTTGAAACACGGTGTTCGTAGTGGACTGGTCAGTGCGCAGCGGATCCTGCAAAACGTGCGGTCAATCAAGTTTGTGACCTTCAGTGTGGAAGACGTGGTTCGGCACCCGGTTGTTGCTCGGATCATTGACGCCTATGAGGAAGCAGCAACGAAGAAGGCAGAAAAAGCAAAGGAGCAAAAAGATGGATCTGACAATTTACGATCAGACAAGTAATGGCATCAGCCAAGAGCAGCACGAGCTCATCGAGAAGATTCTCCAGTTTGCCGCTAAGAAGCTCAACTTAGCAGATAACACGGAGATGTCGGTGACCCTGATGAATAATCCGGCAATTAAGAAGATTAATGCTCAGTATCGGGGCGTTGACCGGGCTACCGACGTCCTTAGCTTCGCGGCCGAGGAGAGTGGCGACGAATCGCCGATCATCATGGATCCGGAACTAGCCGCTGAGCTGCCCACTAACTTAGGGGACCTGTTTATTTCGGTGGACAAGGTCGCCGAGCAGGCTAAGTTCCTTGGTCATTCACCAGAACGTGAATTGGGCTTCTTGGTGGTTCACGGATTTTTGCACCTGAATGGCTATGATCATGAACAACCGGATGATGAGAAGAAGATGTTTGCACTGCAACGGGAGATTCTCGATGACTATGGGCTCACGCGATAATCACCAAGTGACCAAGAATCACCACCTTGTTCAGGCAATGGGTCACGCCTTCGATGGGATTGTGGCAATGCTCAGGGAGGAACGCAATATGCGCTTCCATGTCCTGGCGGCAATGCTGGCGGTCATTGTTGGCTGGTACCTGCGCATCAGCACGACCGACTGGCTATGGATCCTGCTGGTGATCTTCTTGGTCTTCGCTGCTGAATTCTTGAACACGGTCACGGAGGCGGTCACTGACCTTTTGTCGAACCACCACTACGACATCAATGTTAAGAAGGCTAAGGATGTGGCTGCCGGTGGGGTTCTACTGGCGGCCCTGTTTGCGGTGGCCGTGGGATTGATCATCTTTGTGCCACGGTTCTATGCACTAATTAAATAGATAGGGAGTATATAACTTAATGGATAATCCAAATTACAAGTCCGGCTTTGTTGCTCTGATTGGCCGGCCGAATGTCGGAAAATCGACATTGTTAAACTACATTGTGGGTCAAAAGGTTGCCATTATGAGTAACGTGGCCCAGACCACCCGGAATAAGATTCAGGGGATCTATACCAGCCCGGAAGCCCAGATCATCTTCATTGATACACCAGGAGTTCACAAGCCTGCCACTAAGCTGGGTGACTTCATGGAACGGTCAACGATGTCTGCCTTAGACGAAGTGGATGCAGTCCTCTTCGTTGTCAGTGCTACGGACAAGCGAGGACCTGGTGACGACTTTATCATCAACCGCCTCAAGCAGGTTAAGCAGCCGATCTATTTGGTAGTCAACAAGATTGATCAGGTGAGTCCAAATGACCTGCCAGACATCGTGGCTCAGTACAAGGATTCCCTGCCGTTTAAGGCCGTGGTGCCAATCTCAGCTTTGCAGGGGAACAATGTCAATAATCTACTGAATGAGATTATTGCTGGTCTTCCTCACGGCCCACAATACTACCCGGAGGATCAAATCAGTGACCACCCAGAGCGCTTTGTAATTGCGGAGATGATCCGGGAGAAGATCTTCATGCTGACCCGGGATGAAGTTCCACACTCGGTGGCCGTTGATGTCACCTCGGTTAAACGTGAAGATGAGGAACATGTTCACATCTCAGCTAACATTATCGTAGAGCGTCCTGGCCAGAAGGGCATCATCATTGGTAAGAAGGGGCAAATGCTCAAGAAGATCGGGACAATGGCTCGGCAGGACATCGAACGCTTGCTTGGCGATCGGGTCTTCCTTCAACTGTGGGTCAAGGTGGTTCCTGGCTGGCGTGATAAGTCTGCCATGCTCAAGGATTACGGTTACCGGAATAAGGATTACTAAAATAAGGAGGAGTGACCGTGGCCCGGGAAGTAACGGATTTTAATGGGATCATTATTTACCGGCAAGACTACCGTGAACGGGACCTCCTCGTTAAGATGCTGACTGATAAGATCGGCCCGGCAATGTTCTTTGTCAAGGGGGCCAAGAAACGCGGCTTCCGGTTGGCGGCAGATATCCTGCCATTCACTCATGGCAGTTACATCGGCTCACTAGCGGATGATGGCCTGAGCTTTATCAATGTGGCCAGCGAGACCCACCAGTACCGCAATATCGTTGCTGATATCAGTAAGAATGCTTACGCCACTTATATTCTTTCCCTGGTGGACCATGCCTTTCCTGATGGGCGCAATATTGGTGGCTGGTTTGGTCAGATCGCTGCAGCCCTGGAACGGATTGACCAGGGGGTCGATGAACAAGTGGTTGCCAACATTATTGAGATCCAGTTATTAACGATGTTTGGGGTGGCCCCCAACTGGGATCAGTGTGTGGTTTGTGGTCAGGACCAGGGCCTGCTTGATTTCTCGGAGGAGTCCGGAGGGATGCTGTGCAGCCGGCACTGGTACCTGGACCCGCACCGGATGCACCTCGACCGGCGAACAGTCTATTTCCTGCAGCGTCTGGCCCATGCCAATCTGCAGAAGGTTCGCAAGATCAACATCAACCCGATCACCAAGCGTCATATCCAGGCCGTTATTGATACTATTTATGATGACCAGGTCGGTTTACGGCTTAAAAGCAAACATTTTATCAAAGAGATGCACCGCTGGGAACAAAAGATGGGAAATTTGTCGTCAAATGATTGACTTTCATAAGGACTTTATCTATTATTAGGTACGTATTTATGAAACACCTCAATTGAATACCGACAGCTATGACGGAGAATAATGATGGTCAGTGCCAATACAGCGAATGGGGGAGAGTGAAAGCCCCAGACTGGTCAGCCACCACGGGCCCTCTACCAGCTGGATGAACTAAGCTGTTTTGCAGGAATGCAAAAAAGCAGGGTGGAACCGCGAATTAATCTCGTCCCTGCAGTTACTATTTGGTAGTAGCTGGAGGGGCCTTTTTATTTAGAGAAGGGAAGAATAACGATGACAACGAAAAAGCTAAGTGTCCAAGATATTATCTTTACGCTTGAACAATACTGGGCTAAACAGGGCTGCATGCTGATGCAGGCTTATGATACTGAAAAGGGTGCCGGGACCATGAGCCCTTACACCTTCCTACGGGCAATCGGGCCAGAACCATGGAACGCCGCCTACGTTGAACCATCACGGCGGCCGGCGGATGGTCGGTACGGTGAAAACCCTAACCGGCTGTACCAGCACCACCAGTTCCAGGTGATCATGAAGCCATCACCAGACAACATCCAGGACCTTTACTTGGGCAGTCTGCGGGAGCTCGGAATTGAACCCCTGGAACACGATATCCGCTTTGTTGAGGATAACTGGGAAAACCCTTCAATGGGTTGTGCCGGTGTTGGTTGGGAAATCTGGCTTGACGGGATGGAAGTTACCCAATTTACCTACTTCCAAGTTGTTGGTGAATTACCAATGAATCCCGTGGCTTCAGAAGTTACCTATGGTCTGGAACGGCTGGCTGAATACATTCAGAACGTTGATTCTGTTTACGACCTGGAATGGGCAGACGGAGTCCTCTACGGTGATATCTTTAAGGAACCAGAATACGAGCACTCCAAGTACGCCTTTGAAGAAAGCGACCAAGAAATGCTTCTCCAGGCCTTCAATGACTATGAGACTGAGGCTAAGCGTCTGATCAAACTCGGTCTGGTTCACCCCGCCTACGACTATGTCCTGAAGTGTAGCCATACCTTCAACCTGCTTGATGCGCGCGGTGCGGTTTCCGTTACTGAACGGGCTGGTTACCTGCACCGGATCCGGATCATGGCCAAGTCAATCGCCAAGGCCTTCGTTGAAGAACGGCGCAAGCGGGGCTTCCCATTGATTCATGACGAAAAGCTACGGCAGAAGACTCTTGATGAATACACCAAGAGGGCCGAAAAGGAAAAGCAACGGGCAGCGAAGAAGGCTGCCAAGAAGGCTAAGAAAGCACAGAAGGGGGACAAGTAACATGGCTAATTCATACTTATTAGAAGTCGGCGTTGAGGAAATGCCGGCCCACGTGGTAACGCCAAGCATCAAGCAGTTGCACAAGCGGGTGGCTGACTACCTGAAGGAGGAGCGGATTGCCTTTGATAGCATCAAGGAATACGCAACGCCACGGCGGATGGCCCTGTTGATTGATGGCTTAGCAGATAAGCAGCCCGACATTGACGAATCCGTTAAGGGGCCGGCCAAGAAGATTGCTCAGGATGCTGATGGCAACTGGACCAAGGCGGCTATCGGTTTCACGCGTGGTCAAGGGGCCACGGTTGATGACATCGAATTCAAGGATGTCAAGGGCGTTGAATACGTCTTCGTGGAGAAGCACATTGCCGGGAAGCCAGTTGCTGAAGTACTGAAGGGCCTTCCAGATGTTATTACCTCAATGACTTTCCCAACCCTGATGAAGTGGGGTTACAACAACCTTCAATTCATCCGACCAATTCGTTGGCTGGTCTCCCTGCTTAACGACCAGGTAATACCTTTCAAGATCCTAGACGTTGAAGCTGGCCGGACTACCCGGGGCCACCGCTTCCTTGGACACGACATTGAACTAAACCAGGCCACTGACTACGAGGACGCTCTTCACGATCAGTTTGTCATTGCTGATCAAGCTAAGCGTAAGCAGATCATCACGGACCAGATCGACGCCATCGTTAAGAAGAACGACTGGGTAATCGATAAGGATGCCGACCTGCTGGAAGAGGTTAACAACCTGGTGGAATGGCCAACCGCCTTTGCCGGCTCCTTCGATCCCAAGTACCTGGTTCTGCCCGATGAAGTTCTGATCACTTCAATGAAGGATAACCAGCGCTTCTTCTACCTTCGTGATCACGATGGTAAGCTCTTGCCACACTTTATTGCGGTCCGCAATGGTAACAGTGAGTACCTGGACAACGTGATTAAGGGGAATGAGCGGGTGCTGGTCCCACGACTGGAAGATGCTAAGTTCTTCTTTGAAGAAGACCAAAAGATCAGTATTGACCAGTACGTTGAACGGCTCAAGCGGGTCAGCTTCCACGACAAGATCAGCTCAATGTACGACAAAATGCAGCGGGTGGCTGTCATTGCCCGCCTGATTGGTAAGCGGCTCGGTCTTGACGATACTGAGCTGGCTGACCTCGACCGGGCTGCCCACATCTACAAGTTTGACCTGACCACCCAGATGGTCGGCGAATTTGCTGAACTCCAGGGGATCATGGGTGAAATCTATGCCAAGATCTTCGGTGAGAAGGATGACGTGGCCGTGGCCATTCGTGAACACTATATGCCAATCTCTGCCGAAGGAGAATTGCCACAGACCAAGATCGGGGCAATCCTGGCAATTGCCGATAAGCTCGACAGTATTATGAGCTTCTTCGCCGTTGGCATGATTCCATCTGGTTCCAACGACCCATACGCATTGCGGCGGCAGGCCTTCGGAATTGTCCGGATTATCAACGACCGGAATTGGCACTTGCCACTGATGGGGATGCAAGCAGCCGTTATCGAAGCCTTCGACCAGGCCGGCTTGAAGCCTGACTTTGACCTGAGTGTTAACCAAGGAGAAGTGCGGGCATTCTTCCTCGACCGGATTAAGCAACTGTTTGCCGGTGAAAAGCTGCGTCACGATATCGTTGACACGGTTACGGATACCCAAGGTGTCGATATCGCTAATGTAATTGAGGCCGCACAAGCCATTGACAGTCACAAGGATGACGCTGATTTCAAGGGTGCTGTTGAGGCGCTGACCCGGGTTCTGCGGATTGCTAAGAAAGGGAAGTTCGGCGCTGAGATGCCAACCGTTAACCCAGACCTGTTTGTCAACCCTTCTGAGCAACAACTCTATGATGCTGTCGAAGATGTTAAGAAGCAGTTTGCCGACCGGACCGTTGCCGAAAACTTCACTGCCCTGCGCGGCTTGGCACCAGTGATCAGTGCTTACTTCGATGAGAACATGATCATGGATAAGGATGAAGCCATTCGGCAGAACCGGCTAGCTCAGCTGACCATTTTGGCCCGCTTGGCAGCGGTTGTTGGTAACCTTAATGATTTAATCGTCAAGTAACGAGGGCTTTTATTTGAAATGCTCGCAACTTGTGGTATCATATATATTAAGTGAATTATGGTTAAAT
>CAMCCW010000078.1 GCA_945873395.1 uncultured Lactobacillus sp.
ACTTTTGTCCATCAACTATTTGTTGCAGTTGAACTGTGACTTTGTCTGGACGAATGCCATCTTGGTTGTTGCCATCAACCCATTGCTTCGTTACAGCTACTGAAGTTGTAGCGGGGGTATGGGTATTGGTAAGGATTCCGGTCTTGATATCATAATTTGCTGTGTAACCAGCAACCTCAGATTCCTTGACTGTGTAAGTTACCTTCTTACCATTCTGATATTGTGGTAACTCTGTCCAGGTATGTGTCCAGTTGTTACCAGTATTTAACGTAACTGGATCACCATAGTCAAACTTTTGTCCATCAACTATTTGTTGCAGTTGAACTGTGACTTTGTCTGGACGAATACCATCTTGGTTATTATCATCAACCCATTGCTTCGTTACAGCTACTGAAGTTGTAGCGGGGGTATGGGTGTTGGTAAGGATTCCGGTCTTGGTATCGTAATTTGCCGTGTAACCAGCAATCTCAGATTCCTTGACTGTGTAAGTTACCTTCTTACCATTCTGGTACTCTGGCAAATCCGTCCAAGTATGCGTCCAATTATGCTTAGCAGCGCTTAGCGTAACTGAGTCATCATAGTCAATAGGGTCCTTGACGCCATCAACTATTTGTTGCAGTTGAACTGTGATGTTGTCTGGACGAATACCATCTTGATTATTACCATCATCCCACTTCTTCGTTACGGTCACTGAGGTCGTAGCGGGCGTATGAGTATTAGTAATGGTGTAGCCATTAATCTCTGTAGTATAACCATCAACCGAATCCTCAGTAACTGTATAGTTAATCGGGTTCTTTTGACTGTCATACCTTTCTAGATTAGTAAAGGTGGTCATCCAACCACTGGCTTCACTAATTGAATGGCTCGCAACCTCAGTTTCCCCATTCCAAAGATGAACCGTGATAGACGTTGGCCGCTTACCATCCTGGTTGTTTGCATCGTCCCAGACCTTGGTAACTGTTATTGAAAAGTCATCAACCTTAGCTTTACCATCGCTCCCCTGAATTTCCATCGTTTGCGGATAAGTAATCGTCTGTCTCCCAGGCCGAGTTAACTCAGCTTGGTTATGAATGATTGACTTATTGGCTGGTTTGTCATCCAAATTAGTAATCTTGTTGACTGGCTCACCATTATAAAGCAGTCGGTAAAAGATAACATAGCCATCACCGTCTTTAAGACTTGGTGTTCCAAAGTCCATGGTAAAGCTCTGGTCATTTGGACCGAAAGTCAGCTTATACCCAGAAACATTTGTTAGAGTTTTATAACTCCAATGACCGTTACTGTAATCCCAATGGGTCTTGTAAAGAAGGAAACTACTCTTATCATACGTAAAGCCAGGGGTCTGTAACTCATCGGTTACCGTAGCTTCCGTATATTTGGCATCTCCCTTATGGTGGATTAGCCGAAGTGCATAAGTCAGATTTCCCTTCGTAATATCATCAGGAGTATAGTAATCAGGATTGGTGTCCTCAGGCTTAGACTTATCCGGACCTAGAGTATTGTTAAAGCTATACTTGCTAAACTCTTCTTCCGGACTATCAGTACCTGGTACATAGTGAAATGTTGCGGTAATTCGATGATCATTCGGCAATGTAATTGTTACTGGAACATCTACAGTTTGGTTTGCCTTACTCTCGTCAACCTTAAGTTGAACATCAAATTCACCCACGGCATCATTACCACCAGTAGTGAACGTTACCTGACCACTAATCAGATCATTGCCGCTCTGCATGGTAACAACAGCAATCTCCTGGCCAGCAGAATTCTTCAATGAGATAGAAGGAGAACCCTCAATATTTAAAATATTACCAGGATTATCAATCGTGAATTTGAAATAATCATTAGGGTGAATGGTTTGGCCTGTTAAATTAAAGTCCAAATGAACATCCACAGGCGTATATTGATTAATCTGTGGTTTGTCACCAGGTTGAACATCTTTCCCATTCACGTTAATCTTCGCATTCACATTACCTGCAGTAACTTCCTGCCCATCTTTAGCTTGCGCCGCCTGCTCAGTTGTCAGCGTCTCTTGCGGAATCACATTACTGCTATCTTTTGGGAGATTTAGTATCTGTGAATTATTGCTTTTTGTCGCTGCATTTTGTTGTAATTGGCTGATAGCTTTATCGGTCGATAATTCATTCTCGGTGGACTTTGCTGCCGTGTTTGCGGACTTATTTGCATTAGCTCCATCACTTGCCATTACGGAAGTGGACTGATTCGTCTGCTGAGAATTCACAGTCAATTCTGACGACTGCTGAGTGGCTTGGCTGCCTGCGTTTGGCGCATTAGGCTGATTAGTTGGCTGCGTCACGGCAGCCGGCGTGACAGCGTTGTTAGCGCTAACTGGTTTTACAAAAAAAGAAAGCCAAGACAATCGTTAACACTGCCATCGCGATCGTTGCCCAACGTCTGAATTGTAATCGAAGTTTCATTGTTCTCACCTCCTTTCACTGGATATTATTCTTTATTTTCTTTTGATAATTAGTAATAATTGCTCTTAACAATTGATATTTAAATTACAACTATTAAGTGATTATTGCAATTGTTTTTTCAGTTTCGTTTAATCGACGATAAACGAGATATTTGTCAATTTATCGAGTATTTGATTGATAAATACCCCAGCTATTACCTTATTTCACTGCTTTTTAGCTAAGATTTGGCCTAAAAAATTTATAAAAAAGATCCCGCTCAGTGCCTTCAAGAGGCCTAATCGGGATTCTTAATTAACCAAAATAAAATAGGATCGCACAAGTTTCTAGCTTGTTACGATCCTATTTGCTTTATCTATTATCTATTATTCTTGTTCATGCTTTTCAACGGCCGTTACCAGTTCTTCGAGCGATTGACTACCGAAGATGACTGGGTCGTCACCGATCATCGTGGCCGGTACTGACATGATCTTCTTTTCCTTCCGCAGTTCTGGGAAGTGCTGGAGATCAATCATCGTGGCCGTGATCCCCGGATTCAAAGCCGCCATGTGCTGGCAAGCTGCTACAACATCTGGGCAGAAGTGGCAGGTCAGTGAAACCCCAATCCGGATGTCAACCGGGCCCAACTTCTTGATCCGCTCGACCATCTCTGGAGCAATCGTCTGGCCAGGACCTGCCACGTTGTAGACTCCCAGAACTAGGGAGTTCAATTCGTGACCGGTTGGAATTCCGGCGTAGTGCAGGCCGGTGTCATTACCATCCCCGTCCAACAGCTTCAGCATTGGCAGGTATTGGTCGTCTCCCTTGACGTTCGTCACCGTGAAGTGGTCATCCAGGCCGGCAAACTCCGTGACGAAGCTGACCAGCTGCTGGCTAAGATCACTATCATTAGTGTTGACCTGGAAGGTGATGTTCTTAGTCAGACGGTCAAAGATTGGCCGCAACTGCTGGTCGATATCCGCCGTCAACCAGTTGCCCTGGTGCGGCGTAACTTCTTCCTGGTGATCCAGCTGGGTGGTCTGACCCACAGTCTTGGCAGGCTTCTTATCCACGGCTGCGTGGATTGGAATCCCCTGCTTCTGCTTTTGAGCAGTGACGTAGGCTTCAGCGGCCGTGGCAGCAGTAGCCCCATCAGCAGCCGCCGTGATGATCTGTCGCAATGATTTGACGATCACATCGCCGGCCGCATAGACACCAGGTACGTTAGTGGCACCCTCGTCATCAGTCTTGATGTAGCCATGTTGGTCGAGTTCGACAATCCCATCCAAGTTTTGGGTAGCTGGCTGAGTACCGACATAGATAAACATCCCAAAGGTGTTGTCACCCTCATCGACGTGGTAAACCGTCTCCTTGCCAGTCTTGTTGTTAACCAGGGTCGCACTGGTCAGGTAGTCATCACCATCGACCTTCTTGACTTCGGTGTTGTATTCCACGCTGACCTTCGGGTTGTTGAGCGCCCGGGCAGCGGTCAGTGGTGGGCAGGTGAAGTGATCACCACGAACCAGGACCGTGACGTGCTTACCGAACCGACTCAGGTAGTCGGCCTCTTCAGCCGCTGCATAGCCCCCACCGACAACAAAGATCTGTAGGCCGGTAAAGAGCTCACCATCACAGGTCGAGCAGTAGGCAATCCCCCGACCACGAAACTCGTCTTCACCAGGGAAACCAACCTTCCGCGGGTTAGCACCGGTGGCAATGATCACGCTCCGAGCCTGGTAGGTCTGGCCGCTCTTCCCGGTCAGTGTCTTGACTTCACCCGTCACGTCGTACTTGTCGATCTGGTCATGCTTGATGGCCACACCGAAGTCAGTCACTTGGCGTTGCATCTGGTTCATCAGCTTGGTGCCGTCAACCTTCTCAACCGCCGGATAATTGTAAACCACGGACGTCGTGGTAACCTGGCCGCCGACCGTGTCACCCTCGATAATCAGGGTATCCAGGGTGGCTCGGCCAGCGTAGAGACCAGCGGACAATCCCGCCGGCCCCGCACCGACGATGATTAAATCGTATAAATGTTGTTCAGTCATTGGCGTTCACCAGATTAAAGCTTGCCGACAAGGTCGAGGCTTGGCTTGATTGAATCCTGACCTGGCTTCCAGTTAGCTGGGCATACACGATCACCATGTTCACGAACAAATTGAGCAGCTTGCAGGGTCCGCAGAATTTCGTCCGCGCTCCGGCCAATGCCCATGTTGTTAATGGTGTAGGATTGAATCTTGCCATCAGGGTCGACGATAAATACACCACGGTAGGCTTGACCAGCGTCCTCGTCTAAGACGTCAAACATCCGGGCCAGCTTGCCGGCAGGGTCCGCCAGCATGTGGTACTTGATCTTACCGATCTTGTCAGAAGCTTCTGCCCATGCCTTGTGAACGAACTCAGTATCCTCGGAGACAGAGTAGATCTCGGCGTTGGCTTGCTTGAAGTCTTCGTACTTGTCCTGGAGAGCTTCTAGTTCTGTTGGGCAAACAAATGAGAAGTCAGCTGGGTAGAAGAAGAAGATACTCCACTTGCCCAAGACATCCTTCTTGGTAACTTCAACCGTCTTGCCATCTTGATATGCGTTAACCTTAAAGTCTTCAATTTCGTGTCCGACAAAATTCATGAATATCCACTCCTTAAATTAGAATCATTCTTAACTACACTTTCATTATAGCTTATTGTGTCTAATATTCAAGGGTTAATTTAGATTAATTCTAAAAAAAGGATCGCAACACACTACTGTTACGATCCTTTGTCTCTTTACTATTCAACTTAATTTTCATTTGAAAAGTTCCTGTATGGCATCATCGGTATTGTCAAAGGTCTTAGCAGTATTGGGAATAACTCCCTCCTCTTCTGCATAAACGCGCACAATGCTTTTCCGAGTTTTTTCGTTGAAGTGAACACGTTCTACCTTAGGAGCGGCTTTAATCTCAAATGGCACTTTACCTTGAACAACAAATTGCTTGGCGGCCATGGTGAAATAATCATTAACTGTCATACCAGCTTTAGTCAATTCTTCTGTTAATTCCTTTTGAAGCTCTGGGGCTAAGTGAATAGTTAAATCTGCTTTGGTTGTAGCCATAGTAATCACTCCTCGTCTTTAAGCTATCTATCCATATACTATAAAAGAACCGTAACAAAACATTACGATCCTTAGTACCTACTATTTATTTAGTTTTAAGAGCCTGCTTAAAACCAAGCGTCCACCGTAGCCCCCACCAAATGGCCTGGGGAAGCAAGTGCCAATTTGGCTTTTGGCGAACCACCATCGGCAGATTAGACTTGGTATCCTCTTTTTTCTCTGTGGCCTCTGTCTTCTTTTCATTATCGGAATTCTTTTCTTCCTCCGCTAAACCCGAAGTTGATTTAGCAGATGAGCCCGCTGGAGCCTCACCTGGCGTTGCCGCAGATTTCGCCGATTCAGGGGTAGCTGACTGTGTGACGGCTGTCTTATCCGCTGTCTTTTCTGAAGTTGCAGCTTCCGAAGTGGACTCATCCTTTTCTGGAGTCGTTGGTGACGACGCAGCTGAGTCTGATGAGGCGGACGCAGCCGAAGCCTCATCCCCTGCTTTTTCTGAAGCCGCTGATTCAGAGCTAATTGGTGTTGATGTGGGGTTATCCGTTGCTTTTTCTGCGCTTGCCGATTCCGAACTAGCAGCTGAATTCGATGCGGCCTTGTCCGCTACCGATTCAACGGTAGCCGATTCTGAAGCTGTTGTCGTCGCCACCGTACTCTGTGCGCTTTCTTGATCACTACTCATCTCCGCGGCCGCAGTCGGCTGCTCAGCTGTCGTTGGCTGTGACGGTGCGGCTGGTTGTTGAGGCGTTGATGGCGAAGCGGCTGAATCCGATGTGGCCGTCGTGCTGACGTTTGAGGCGACGGCTGATGTTGACTGAGTATCTGCAACCGATTGTGAATGTACCGGCTGGGAGCTTGACGCTGCTGTGGTCGGGGTACTGGGCGCCGCAGATGGTTGACTCGGTGCCGTCGGCTGCGTAACCGCTTCTGACGGCCTCACTTCAGACTGTGCCTGTGTCGCACTTAATGCCGGCGATGTGGAAGGTGTCTTGCCTAGAGCGGGGTTACTCTTTAGGGCCTTGATCGCCGTATTAATCGATTGAACCACCATGTCCACCATCGTCTGGGGTGACGGCTGGGCCTCGTCCCGATCAGCCAGGATATCCCGCCCCATCTGGATCGTCTGATCATAGATCTTCTGGGTCCGCGGCCGTGCATCGCGATAGAAAGCAGCAGCGTGGACCCGTGACTGGTCACTAACCAATTGTTCCAATTCTTGATAATTAACCTGCTCGCTCATCTAGCTCCCCTGTTTCTCAATATGTTCTTACCCCTAGTATAGCAGTTTTTCTATACCCAGTGAGAACAAAAAAAGACCGGCGAGAACAAAAGCTCTCACCGGCCTTCATCATCTATTTACCAGCTGGCCTTCCGAACACCAGGGATCTCACCCTTGTGTGCCAGGTTACGGAAGTTAATCCGGGACATCCCGAACTTCCGCATGTAGGCATGGGGACGACCGTCGTACCGGTCACGGTTGTGCAGACGAACCGGACTGGAGTTGCGTGGCAGCTTGGACAGGCCAATGTAGTCGCCCTTCGCCTTTAATTTCTTACGCTTGGCAGCATACTTCTTAACCAATGCTTCTTGATGATGTAACTTAGCAATCTTTGACTTTTTTGCCATATATAGATGTTTCTCCTTTTAATATTGATCAACATTACATTACAACAACAATATCAAAACATCTGCGATAATCATTCATATATATTATGCCAGTTTCCCTAACTTTTTACAAGTAAAGAGGCTATTTATTTGTTTAAATTTTCCTTAAAGCGCTCGTACTCAGCAATGTAGTGATAACGGTCGTTATATTTTTGCAGGAGATCATCGTCGTGGGTATAGGCCAAACCGGTGTCCATCATCTTCTGATAGAGGCTCCGGTAT
>CAMCCW010000079.1 GCA_945873395.1 uncultured Lactobacillus sp.
ACAGACGAGATTTATGCCGGCTGACGTCAAAATAAATCCAGCGATCGCGTTGACATTCATTTGGGGACGTGATAGTCTATTTAAGGTGCTTTTTTAGCAACGGAGTGTCTGTCGTTGGGCAGACTTTTGCGTCAACGAAGGCACAACAATCTAATAACCATCCAGCAATTTTTTTATTCATCAAAAAGAACCACCTGGATGTGTGGACTTAAAACAAGGAAGGGGAAAAATTATGCCAACCATTAACCAATTGGTACGTAAAGGCCGTAAGAGCCACAAGGGCAAGTCAAAGTCACCAGCTCTTGGTTATGTTTACAACACTTTCAAGAAAGAAGAAATTAAGACTCCATCACCACAAAAGCGTGGAGTTGCTACTCGTGTGGGTACTATGACTCCTAAGAAGCCTAACTCAGCTTTACGGAAGTACGCCCGTGTACGTCTTTCCAACCTGATCGAAGTTACTGCTTACATTCCTGGTATTGGTCACAACCTCCAAGAACACTCAGTTGTTTTAATTCGTGGTGGTCGTGTTAAGGATTTACCTGGGGTTCGTTACCACATCATCCGTGGTACTCTTGATACTGCTGGTGTTGAAGGCCGTATGCAATCACGTTCTAAGTACGGTGCTAAGAAGCCTAAGGATAAGAAGTAATTTTAAGGAGGAGTTAAGTAATGCCACGTAAAGGACATGTACAAAAGCGTGAAATTTTACCAGATCCAGTGTACAACTCAAAGCTGGTTACGAGCTTAATCGACCGTCTGATGGTTGATGGTAAGCGTGGAACTGCTACGAAGATTTTATACGCAGCGTTCGACCAAATTAAGGAAGAAACTGGTAACGATCCAGTTGAAGTTTTCCAACAAGCTATGGAAAACGTTATGCCTGTTCTTGAAGTTAAGGCTCGTCGTGTTGGTGGTTCTAACTACCAAGTTCCAATCGAAGTTCGTCCAGAACGTCGGACCACTTTAGGTCTTCGTTGGATTGTTCAATACGCACGGCTTCGTGGTGAACACACCATGGTTGAACGGCTTTCCCGTGAAATCATCGATGCTTCTAACAACACCGGTGCTTCCGTTAAGAAGCGTGAAGACACTCACCGGATGGCAGAAGCCAACCGTGCCTTTGCACACTACCGCTGGTAATCATCGGCAATTGAAACCAGTTGCCTGACTGGTTACAATAAAGGGGTGACGTAGTTGATTGATAACCGTCATCCCTTTTTCTAAAAAATGACGATAAAATATTATCTTTCGGAAGGAGATACACTTTAAGATGGCTAACAAACGTGAATATCCACTTGCTAAGACGCGTAACATCGGTATCATGGCCCACATCGATGCCGGTAAGACGACTGCCACTGAGCGGATTCTTTACTACACCGGTAAGATTCACAAGATTGGTGAAACTCACGATGGTGCTTCACAAATGGACTGGATGGATGAAGAAAAGGAACGTGGTATCACTATCACGTCCGCTGCCACTACGGCCGTTTGGAAGGACTACCGGATCAACATCATCGATACCCCAGGACACGTGGACTTCACTGTCGAAGTTGAACGTGCGCTGCGTGTGCTTGATGGTGCCGTAACTGTTCTGGATGCCCAGGCCGGTGTTGAACCACAGACTGAAACTGTTTGGCGTCAAGCCGACCAATTCAACGTTCCGCGGATCGTCTTTGCTAACAAGATGGACAAGGTTGGTGCCAACTTTGACTACTCTGTTCAAACGATCAAGGACCGTCTGAACGTTACCCCACTGCCAATCCAAATGCCAATTGGTGCCGAAGATTCATTCGTCGGTGTTGTTGACTTGGTTAAGATGGTTGCCTACGTTTACGACGAAGATAAGCTGGGTACTAACTGGGATACTGTTGATATTCCAGATGACCTTAAGGACGAAGCACAAAAGCGTCACGATGCAATGATCGAAACGCTGGCTGACATCGATGACAACATTATGGAAAAGTACCTTGAAGGTGAAGACATTTCTGTCGACGAAATCAAGGCAGCTATCCGTAAGGGTACCTTGGAAGAAAAGCTCTTCCCTGTATTGGCTGGTTCTGCCTACAAGGATAAGGGTATCCAGATGATGCTCGATGCCGTTATCGACTACCTGCCATCACCACTTGATGTTAAGCCATTCGTTGCTCACGATGCTGATGGTAACGAAGTTGAATTGACTGCCGGTGACGACAAGCCATTCGCTGCTTTGGCCTTCAAGATTGCTACTGACCCATTCGTTGGTCGTCTGACCTTCTTACGTGTTTACACTGGTTCACTGCAATCCGGTTCTTACGTTCTGAACGCTACTAAGGACAAGCGTGAACGTATCGGTCGTCTGCTGCAAATGCACTCTAACCAACAACACGAAATTCCAGAAGTATTCTCTGGTGATATCGCCGCTGCTATCGGTCTGAAGAACACCACTACTGGTGACTCCCTGACTGATCCTGATCACCCACTGCAACTTGAATCAATGGACTTCCCTGACCCAGTTATTCAGGTTTCCGTTGAACCAAAGTCAAAGGCTGACCAAGACAAGATGGACAAGGGTCTGCAAAAGCTTGCTGAAGAAGACCCAACGTTCAAGGCTGAAACTAACCCTGAAACTGGTGAAACTCTGATTGCCGGAATGGGTGAATTGCACCTGGACATCATTGTTGAACGTCTGCGTCGTGAATTCCACGCCGAAGTTAAGGTTGGTAAGCCACAAGTATCTTACCGTGAAGCATTCACTAAGAAGGCTAGCGCACAAGGTAAGTTCGTTCGTCAGTCTGGTGGTAAGGGTCAATACGGTGATGTATGGATCGAATTTACGCCACTTGAAGAAGGTAAGGGCTTCGAATTCGAAGATGCCATTGTCGGTGGGGTTGTTCCTCGTGAATTCATCCCTGCTGTTGAACAAGGTTTGAAGGAAGCTATGCAAAACGGTGTTCTTGCCGGCTACCCACTTGTTGACATGCACGCTAAGCTCTACGATGGTAGTTACCACGAAGTCGACTCTAGTGAAGCGGCCTTCAAGGTTGCCGCATCCCTCGCTCTGAAGAATGCTGCTAAGAAGGCTGATCCAGTTATCCTTGAACCAATCATGAAGGTTGACATTGTTGTTCCTCAAGACAACATGGGTGACGTTATGGGTCAAGTAACTGCTCGTCGTGGTACTATCGATGGGATGGAAGAACGTGGTAACGCTCAACTGATCCACTCATTCGTTCCACTGTCAGAAATGTTTGGTTACGCTACTGCCCTGCGTTCTGCTACCCAGGGTCGTGGTACCTTCACGATGACCTTCGACCACTACTCAGCTGTTCCTAAGTCAGTGCAAGAAGACATCATCAAGAAGAGCGGTAAGGCTAACGACTAGTTCGTTATCATAACCATATTAAAGAAGATCGGTATTTACCGGCCTTTTTTATTTTTAAATTAATTTCTTCGGCTTATGAAAGCGCTAAGCGAATTATCTGGACAGCATATCGGACTATAACAGGTATTAACACGAATTATATTAACTGTTGAAAAGAACAATCTTCGTGTTATACTAAAAACACCGAATGATTAGGAGGTAGGATTGTGGAATCGTTAGTGATTCGTGGGAATGCATTTACCGCTCAGGACAAATACCACGTTCAGTGCCTAACTGATTGCCTAGTTTGTATTGATGGTGCTGGCTGGGTAGACCGGGTTCTTGTACCGGAAGACAAGGATTATGATCAGATACTCACCGATGCCCGTCAGCATCACTATCTGCGTGAGCTGGCCGAAGGAGAATACCTCCTACCGGGTTTTATCGACCTACATGTGCACGCACCACAATGGCCACAAGCAGGATTAGCACTCGATCGGCCACTAGCGGACTGGCTAAACGTATATACCTTTCCCCTTGAGGCACGATTTAGCGATCGCTCATTTGCAAAGCAGGTGTACCGCGACTTTGTTAAGACGTTGCTGGCTCACGGAACAACCACAGCGATGATGTTTGGCACGATTCATGTCGATGCCAACATGGTGTTAGTGAATGAGTGCCGTCAGCAGGGGCTGCGGGGGTACGTTGGCCAGGTAGCAATGGATAATCCGGACCAGACGCCTGATTACTACCGGGACCCTTCTGCTAAAGAAGCCCTGGCCGCGAGTGAAGAGTTTATCCAGCGAGTTCAAGCCAGTCCGGATTCAGATGACCTAGTTACGCCGGTGATCACACCCCGCTTCGTGCCATCCTGTACCGATGAAGCTTTGGCGGGATTAGGGCACTTGGCCGCTAAGTATGACCTGCCGATCCAGTCTCACGTCAGCGAGAGCAACTGGGAAAATCAATACGCGATTGATCGTTTTGGGATGCACGATGCCGAAGTGCTGGATCACTTTGGCCTGTTAACGTCGCGGGCAGTAATGGCTCATGGCACTCAGCTGACGGACGGGGACATGCAACTACTTCGGCAGCAGCAGACTGCAATCGCCCATTGTCCAATCTCAAATATCTACTTTGGTAATGGGGTTCTGCCGGTTCGTCATTTACTGACGATGGGTAATCGGGTTGGCCTGGGATCTGATATCTCGGGCGGCTATACCCCTAGTCTGTATCATAATATTCGCCAGGCGGTTATGTCGACACGGATGTTGAAAGATGGGGTTGATAGTCAGCGTCCCGTCGAACAGCGAGGGGTCGCTAATTCCCAGATCACCGCAGCCACTGCCTTTTACCTGGCAACGGCGGGTGGTGCTCAAGCACTGAATTTAGCAGCCGGGCGAATCGCAGCCGGTTGTCGGGCGGACTTACAGGTTGTGCGGGCACACCGAACGTGGGGGAAGCCGTCCACTGCTGACGTGTTTGAACGCTTGATGTATCAGACTGAGGCCGCCGATATCAAGAGCGTCTACGTTAACGGTCATCTGGTATATGAAAACTAACTTTGATGGTAGGAGGAAGAAGAGAAGAATGGATACGAAAGCACATTTATTGATTGGTCCGGATGAGAAGGTGCCAACGGGTGAGGCTGTTCTGTTAGGCCTGCAACACGTCTTGGCAATGGATGTCTACGTTCCGCCGATTATTTTGGCAGGATTGTTGGCGATGGGGGCAGTGGACTCGACCGGCCTCCTGCAAGCAACTTTCCTGGCGGCCGGGATCGGGACAATCTTACAGACAGCTTGGTTTATGAAGATGCCAGTTTCTCAGGGACCATCGTTTGTACCGTTGACGGCGGCTGCTGGGGTCGTCATGGCTAGCGGCGGAGTGCATGGCGGTGGAATGGCCACACTGATGGGCGCCCTGCTTGTTGGCGCTATCCTGCTGATCCTGCTCGGCATGAGTGGAATTTTCCAAAAGATCATCAATCGGTTAGTGCCAGCAGTGGTCGGCGGAACTATCATTACCTGTGTTGGTTTATCATTGATACCATCTGCCTTGAATGACAATATCTTCGAGGCCAAGGGGAATGTTTACCAGAACATGGAACTGGCGGGGGTAACTGCATTGATCCTCCTGGTCTGTGTCGCTATCAGTATTCGTTTTCCTCGTGTTCAAAAGATTTTTAAGACGGGGTCAATTGTTATTGCCTTGTTAGTAGGAACGGCGATGAGCGCTGCCATGGGTCGCTTTGATGCTTCTTCAGTCGCAGCGGCTCCGTGGTTCAGTCTGCCACAGCGGACAGTTTTCCACTGGGGGATGCACTTTGATATGACCGCGATCCTGACGTTTATTATTATCTACGCGATCCTGACGACAGAAACCACTGGGACTTGGTTTGCGATGGGGGCCGTTACGAACCACACCATCACGAAGAAGCAGTGGAACCGCGGGATCATCGGTGAAGGGTTGAGTTGTCTGGTAGCGACGATCACCGGGACCACGCCAGTTACCGGGTATTCGACCAATGCCGGGATTGTCTCGATCACCGGGGTTGCTAGTAAGCGGGTATTCATCGCGGCCGGGGGCTGGTTCATTGTCCTGGGCTTCTGTACTAAGCTCTCAGCCTTCCTTGCAGCCATCCCAGCACCAGTTATTGGTGGGGTGTTTGCAATCATCACGGTGACGATCATGCTGAACGGGCTGAATGTTATCCGGAGCCTGAAGACGGGAGAAAGTGACCTCTACATCATCGGATTGCCAATTGTGATCACGATTGCCTTGGTACTGATTCCAAAGAAGATTGTAAGTGCCGCTCCTCAGATGGTTCAATACCTATTGGGCTCCCCAATCGCGATTGCGGCCTTGCTGGCAATTATCCTTAACCTTCTGATGCCGAAACGCACTCAACTGTAATTTATATAAGAAGAAAGAATCGCAAGCAGCGGAATTAATGCCATTGTTTGCGATTCTTTTAATTTTTACGGAGAAATTATGGTCAACTTGAAAACGATTTTATTTTACAAAAAAATTTCAATTCAAATTAATTGCTTTAAACACTTGATATAGCAAGGATTCTTTAGTATTATGGATAGGTGCTTGAGCGTTGGCGGGTAGATTTGCCCTACCCCCATGGGAGTTTAAGCTGCGAAGCGTTGATGCGGAAGGTTGCGACACACCCGGCCGCTTTGCCACAGGATGTGGCGGTAATTTCCGCGGAGCTAGTCAAATTTTAAATCTGACGAAGGAGGGAACATAATGGCAAAACAAAAGATTCGTATTCGGTTAAAGGCTTATGAACACCGTATTCTCGACCAATCTGCTGACAAGATTGTTGATACCGCTAAGCGGACAGGTGCTCAAATCTCAGGTCCTATCCCGTTACCAACTGAACGGACTATCTACACGGTTATCCGTTCACCACACAAGTTCAAGAAGTCTCGGGAACAATTTGAAATGCGGACCCACAAGCGTTTAATCGACATCATTGATCCAACACCTAAGACGGTTGATTCATTAATGAAGCTTGATCTGCCAAGTGGTGTTGACATCGAAATCAAATTGTAATTATTTCTTACTTATTAAAAACGAAAAACATTAAATTGGAGGTGTACTCATGGCCAAAGGAATCTTAGGTAAAAAGGTTGGTATGACTCAAGTCTTCACTGACAACGGTGAATTGGTACCAGTTACTGTTATCGACGTAACTCCAAACGTTGTTATGCAAATCAAGACCGTTGAAAATGATGGTTACAACGCTGTTCAACTTGGTTTTGACGACAAGCGCGAAATCTTGAGCAACAAGCCTGAACAAGGTCATGCAGCAAAAGCAAATACGACCCCTAAGCGCTTCATCGGTGAAATCCGTGACGCTGAATTAGGGGATGACATCAAGGTTGGAGACGAAGTTAAGGCTGACGTCTTCAATGAAGGTGAAACTGTCGACGTTACGGGTGTTACCAAGGGTCATGGTTACCAAGGTAACATTCACAAGGACAACCAATCACGTGG
>CAMCCW010000080.1 GCA_945873395.1 uncultured Lactobacillus sp.
AATACTACTTCGCGTTCCCAGAAACCACTGACTTTAGTCGGTGTGTAGTTCATGACTTCAAATATTGTTGGTATTTTTGTAATGTTTCTCCGAATTAGTAAATCCAAGGTTCTATCTTGGATTGCGCGCTTTTATATCTCATTTTTCCGTGGCGTTCCCTTATTGGTTGTTCTATTTTTAACCTATTTTGGGATCAACATGGATGCAATGCCTGCAGCAATTGTGTCATTCACTCTTGTGCCAAGCGCATTTTTGGCTGAATATTACCGATCTGCTCTCAAGGGAGTTGGCAAGTCGCAGTATGAAGCCGTTGAAGCGTTAGGCTTACCATACCACATCATAATGATGGATATTATCTTGCCACAAGCTTTTCGGATTGTCTTGCCTTCGCTTGGTAATGTCATGTTGGACATGTTCAAAGGGCCTCCACAAAAAAGGTTCGGTTCAAGGAATATGGTGTCGATGGCATGCTCACTGCCGTTAAGATTGGGAAGGCCGATATGGCGGTCGACGACTTTGCTATTTCACCAAACCGGACTAAGTCATACCGGATGTCAACGCCAATCAAGCACTCATTCAACGCAATAATTGTGCGGAAGAGTGACGATTCTGGTATTCACAACTGGAGTGACTTAAAGGGCAAAAAGTCTGCTGGTGAAGCCGGAACAGGTTATCAACGGCTTTCACAACAGCTTGGTGCTAAGCTCGTCAACTACGATAACGTTTCTAACGACGTATATATGAAGGACGTTGCTTCCGGTAAGACCGACTACATTATGAATGATTACTACCTCCAAAAATTAGCATTGGCTGCTGCGCCAAACAGTGGACTGAAGATTAAGAAGACTAATGAAGATGGTTCTGGTGAAGGAATCGTAATGAACAAGAAGGATGCTAAACTTCAAAAGCAGGTTGATGGTGAACTTGCTAAGTTGAGGAAGAATGGCACCTTGTCACGGTTAGCCAAGAAGTACTACGGTGCTGATGTTACCAAGAAGCCACATGTTCATATCGACAAGCACTTCAAGATTCAAAGCAAGTACGATGGGCGTTAAAAAGCTAAATTGTTATTTAGCATGAGAAATTGATTGACCTTACTGAAGTAATAATTTGCTGCGGTAAGGTCATTCTTTTACTGCGTTGAATTCTTCGTGGAGAAATGACTCGGGAAAGGGCAGATCGGCGGCCCCTAGCACCGTATGAAATTTGACGTGGTGGTATAATTATATTGGAAACAGTTTCTTAATAATCGATCAAGGAACTAAAAATAGAATGACCCGCGGGCCAAAATATGTCATACTTAGATAAAACCAGCGAGGAGGAACCAACGATGCGCAAACCATTTATTGCGGCTAATTGGAAGATGCATAAGAGCGTGGCGGAATCCGTAGCCTTTGTCAATGAGATTAAAAACAAGCTACCTGATCCAGACAAGATTGAAGTGGGGATTGCCCCGCAGGCCTTTTCCTTGTACAGCATGAAGCAGGCCGCTGGTAATTCCGGTCTAAAGATTATCGCCCAAAACGCTGCGGCGGAATATTCCGGGCCTTATACTGGTGAAATCAGTCTGCGTGGGCTTAAGGACCTGGGTGCTTCCTATGCCATGCTTGGGCACATCGAACGGCGGCGTCTCTTCGGTGAAAATAACCATGCCGTCAATAAGAAGGTAAAGGCGGCCCTCCAGATGGATGTTACCCCGATCATTTGTACGGATGAGACGATGGTCCAGAAAGAGGTCAACGGTGAGATTCACTACGTCTTCCAACAGTTGATGAGTGTCCTACACGGGGTTTCGTTAGACCAGATCAAGCGGGTCGTCATCTCCTATGAGCCGAGTTGGGCGGTCGGGGTTGGTCAGCATGCCAACGCCGCCCTGGCTGAGGAAGGCTGCCGGATGATTCGGCGGACGATCGCGGACAACTACACCTACGAGATTGCCGACAAGATTCGGATTCTCTACGGGGGCAGTGTCAATCCGGACAACATCAAAGAGATTATGGCTAAACCCGACATCGATGGGGTCTTGATCGGGCGAGCTAGCCTCGACGTCGATAACTTCCTGAAGATGGTTAACTACGCGGAGACAGAGGAAAAGAGTCTTGCGCGGGCCGCAGGGAAGAATAAGACAGATAATAAGTAGTTCTTTAATATTGACAGTCAGTACGATTTTAGCTGTACGGACTGTCTTTTCATTTTCAAGAAAAAATAGGCGCTATTTGGGATGATTTCCTGTATAATACCATTTGAATTAAATTTTGCTGGTGCTGCTACGAAACAATTCATGAGCACCGGATGGGAGTGAATTCTATATGAAAATGAAGAAAGCTACCATGGCTGACTTAGATACCATCTTGACGATCCTGCGCAACGGGCGTGACCAGTTGGCAGAGCGGGGTGTCGACCAGTGGCAGGGTGACTACCCGAATGTTGAACATATCGAGGAAGACATCAAGCATGGTTATGCCTACCTGGCCCAGTCCAATGACGGCCAGACGGTGGGAACCTTGGCGATTGTTGACGCGCCGGATCACTTCTACGATGATCTGAACGGGAAGTGGCTGATGGAGACTGAAGACTATGTTGTCGTCCATCGTGTGGCTATTCATTCCGACCATGCGGGAAAGGGCTATGCCTCGAAGCTCTTCATCCACATGCTGGATTACTTGGAAGAACACCGGCCAGAGGTTAAGTCCATCCGGATCAGCACGAATGAGAATAACCAGGTGATGCAGCACGTGATTGCGAAGAACGGCTTCACCAAGGTGGGCACCCTTCACGGAGCATACCGTCCACAGGAACTTTCATATGTATATGAACTCTTAGTGCCGAGTGTTAGCGGCCACTTGCAGGCATAGGAAGGCAAGCGACTAAAGTGAAGACAAGAAAACAATTGAAGGCAGAATCCCGCGAACTTCTGGCTGGCAACTGGCTGACGGCCATCGAACTGAATATCGTGCCGGTAATATTCCAGGTCATCACGGGGGTTATCATTACTGGTGTGTTGGCCGGCCTGACCTATTACTTTACCAGGGTTAATCCAGTTCTGCCGGGAGATTTCTCGGCGGAAGTCGGCAGCAACAGCAACGGAAGCGCCAATTCTGGTCAATCCTTTATCGGCGACCTGATCACCACTTACCTCTTACTCAGTGTTGACTTTGCGTTTATTGACTGGGTACGGACCAAGGTACCAACTAAGGCGCCATTCAAGAAGGCCTTTCAGACGATTTCCGGGAAATATATTCTGCCGGTGTTCGTTCTCTACGTTATCCAACGGGTCTTGATCTTCTTGTGGTCATTGCTCCTGGTGGTGCCGGGGATCATCAAGACTTTTTCCTACTCGCAGACTTATTATATCTACAAGGATGCTAAGGAGCAGGGCGGAAATACCGACCGGAGCTACTTTGACTACGTGACGATGAGCCGCCAGTTAATGGATGGTCACAAGTGGGAATTGTTTGTTCTGCGATTAAGCTTCCTGGGCTGGGACATTCTTGGTGTTCTGACGGCGGGGATCGGTTTCATCTGGATTACCCCGTACAAGCAGATGACCTATATGAACTACTACGTTTCCCTGGTGGGCGATCGCTACCACGAGTGGGGCAAATAATCATTAAGTAAAATATTGAATCGAAGGTGCTTGGCACTCCGCAAATGAACGGAGTAGCGAGCGCCTTTTATTTTGACGTGTAAAGCAAAAATAATGTAAAGTTGAAATTTACTCTAACTAAAATCCAAAAAAATACAAAAAAACAAAATTTCAAATAAATCGGCGCAAAATAAAAAGGAGCACTCAATAAGTACTCCTTAATCACTATCAAAATTACCAACGATAGTACCGTGAAGTCTGCTAGTTCGCAAGCTTATGTGGCGTTACATACAAAGTTTTTTGACCCGTGAACGTAACAAAACCGGGTTTAGCACCATTCGGCTTATGAAGCCGCTTGACCGGCAGGTAGTCAACGGGAACATTGTCTGAATCGCGTCCCTTAGAGAAGTAGGCCGCCAGTTGAGCCGCCTCCAGGATGGTCTGATCGCTCGGGTTGGTCGAGCGGATTACGACGTGCGACCCAGGAATGTCCTTGACGTGCAGCCAGATCTCATTCTTGTTGGCGGTCTTGAAACTCAGGCGGTCGTTCTGCAGGTTATTCTTGCCGACTAGAACCAAGGTACCATCGCTGGTATGGAACTGCTCAGGTTTACTGAGACGGACCTTGCGCCGCTTCTTGCTCTTCTGCTTCTTTCCTTTGATGTAGCCCTGTTGCTGCAATTCAAGCCGGATCTCCTGAATGTCAGACGGTTCCGCAAGATCAATCTGGTTCTGAATATTCTCGAAGTAGGCGATCTCGTCGTTAGTCAACTTCATCTGTTCGTTGACGTGGGCAACGGAGGCCTTCAATTTATCGTACTTAGTGAAGTACTTCTGGGCATTGCGGGATGGCGACAGCTCCGGGGCCAACTTGATCTTTAGAGGCTTATTGTCATCATAGAAGTTTGGCAAGGTAATCTCCTTCATGCCAGGTTTCAGCTTACCGAGGTAAGTGGTCAGGATTTCCCCGCGGATTCGGTAGCGATCAGCGGCGTCGGCGTCGGCCAGTTGCTGGTTGAACTTCTTGACCTTTCGCCGATCCTTCTTCAGCTCGTTTTTGATTACCTTGATGACTTGACCAGCCAGTTCCTTAGAACGATCCTGCTGAGCCTTCTGGGCGTAATAGTTGTCCAGCATCTCGGAGAGGGTTGCATAATGTTGCAGGGTGCCTTCATCTGCATTCAATGGTGGGAAGACCATGAATGACTTCCGTTTACCGTTGATGATCACTGGGTCAGGAGAGTTGAAGTGCTGAATAAATTGCTGATAAGTAGTTGGGAGGTGATCGCTAGCGAGCAAGCGGTTGGCGAGGTCACGAGCCGTATCGGTCCCCAGCCCCTCGTAGCCCTGCTGCAGTTGATGGGCTAACTCACGCGGATCCTGGTATTGTCGAACCAAATCACTATAGAGTTGGTTTGGCAGGTAAGGATCGAGCTTGTCTTGCTTAGGTGGCATGACAAAGGTTGCGCCTGGCAGGAGCAGCCGGACCCGATTTTGATCCGAACCAACGTGCTTAATCGTGTCGATGATCTTACCTGTCTTGTGGTTAACTAGTGAGATGTTACTGTGACGGGCCATGATTTCGCTGACCAGGACCAGTTGCTGACTATCACCCAGTTCGTCCCGGGTGTCAAAGGTTAACTTGATGATTCGGTCATTGCCGACCTGTTCGATTGAATGCAGGATGGCTCCTTCCAAGTACTTGCGGAGGGTCATCGTAAAGTTGGTCGGAACAGCGGGATTGCTGTAGGGGATCGTCGTGATCTGGATCCGCGGGTAGGTCGGGTTGGCCGAGAGCAGGAGGGCGTGGTTGTGCCGGTGCGCGCGGATTGTGATGATTAGTTCAGCCGGGTAGGGTTGGCTCACGCGGGCTACCCGTCCAGTCGTTAGTGTTTGGTCTAGTTCATGCACCATTGCATGGGTAAAGAAACCGTCAAAGGACATGCAAAGCGCTCCTTTCATTTAAATAACGTTCAAAATTATGCGATATACATTATACCGTTTTTCCCCGTATGCGAACAAGTTTAAGCATTTGTCTGTTGAAATGAGTTGGTTTATACCTCTTCATGTGGTATGCTTCTTATATTATGTGGATTTTTATCCACTTCAAGCAATTATATTAAAATTATCAATTAAAAAATGGAGGACGATACAATGAAAATTGCTGTTGTAACCGACAGCACCGCCTACCTTACTCCAGAAGAGGCGGCCGCCAATCATATTCACGTTGTCCCAATTCCATTCGTTGTGGACGGTAAGAGTTACCGTGAAGGCGTTGATATTACAACCGAAGAATTCTACCGACTTTTGAAGACTTCCAGTACCTTTCCAAGTACCTCCCAGCCTTCAATCGGTGAAATGATGGAGCTTTACCAAAAGCTGGCTGACGAGGGTTATGATGCTGTTATCAGTATCCACCTGACCAAGTCGATCTCCGGCTTCTTGAACAACATCAGCCAAATTGCTGAAGAGATGAAGGATACGATCAAGATCGTGCCGTTCGATAGTCGGATTACGGTTAAGCTGATGGGCTACCTGGCCATCCAGGCGGCCCAGATGGTAGAAGCCGGGGAAGACTTGGACACCATCATTGCCAAGCTGACCCAGTTGCGGGACACAATCAACGAAGTCTTTGTGGTTGATGACCTGCAAAACCTTGTACGGGGCGGTCGTCTTTCTAACGCCTCCGCATTTGTTGGTTCCATTCTGAAGATTAAACCACTGCTGAGCTTTCACAATGAGCACCACGCCATTGAAGCCTTTGAAAAGGTTCGTTCTATGAAGAAGGCCAAGCTGCGGTGTGAGCAAATCTTCAAGGAAGACTTGCCTAAGCTTGATTACCCTGTTCGCTGCATTGTTTTCCACGCTAATGCTCCAGAAGCGGGCCAGAAGTGGATGGAGAAGATGCAAGCTGACTTCCCTGATATCAAGTTCGAACTGAGTTACTTCGGTCCCGTTATCGGTACCCACCTCGGTCAGGGAGCCCTTGCTCTGGCCTGGATGCAGGATACTGACAAGAAGCCGCTTTAGGATTATGCGAGTAAATAGTAAGTCTATGATCTTTGCGGTTGTAGCGATCGTGCTGATGGTGCTTGCCGGCTTCATGAGTGTTCGCTTTGTCCTGCCAACAGGAATTTTTGTGGCACCATGGGCCGGAATTATTAGTCTGGCCGTCTTGCTAGCTGCTGGAACGGGATGGGCGTTCCTGACCACCGTTATTGCTCTAATCATCATGTTTATGATTGGTACGGTCGGTTGGGTAGCTGTAATCGCTATTCTGTTGACAGTTGCTCTATTAGCCTGGCTGATTGGCTGGCAAATACCACGTGGCCAGGATGTCACTCATCAACAGTTGATTTTTCTGGGCTTGATTGCCGGATTATTACAACTGGTCCTGATCGAGGGTGGACTTGCCGTGTCTGGCTGGTTGTTTGATACTCAGTGGGCCACTGCTTGGGCATTTGTCCGGCTAGGCTTCTCTGCCAGTATCCTGACAGCATTGCTTTATGCAGTTTTAACACCGCTGTTGGCGATTGCTGCGCGATGGTTATGGCAGCATTGGGTTGCTCCGGTCGATAACAAC
>CAMCCW010000081.1 GCA_945873395.1 uncultured Lactobacillus sp.
AGCGGTTCCAGGCTTGACTTTAGAAACTCTTAAAAACTTTTGAAAAATATTTATGAGCTGTTTGAAAGGGACCAAAATAAGCAGGTAATTTAAAAAATAAGCTTCGGGGCCATGGCATTGCCATGACCCCGAAGTGGATCTTATTTCATCATATTGGTCTTAAGCAGGTAGTGGTGCCCAGCCGTGATGTCGTATTGAACAAGTTGGTAGTCGTGCCACAGCTTCTTCTGCTTCTTAGTGAAGGAGTTATAGTTAACCACCTTGCCTTGCTGGTTGACGTATTCAGGTGCCGAATTGAAACTGTTGGTCCCATTTTGCTGGGTACTTAGTGCGTAGGCAGGTAGCTCGTGGTAAAGCCTGGTAAGCATTGCCTGGTATGGAGTGACGCGGGAGTTAGTCTGCTCAGCCGCCATCGCAATGAAGTCGTTTGGGCCAACATAGTGGGTGGAACGGGTCAGCTTTCGAGCTCCTTGGCGCTGGGCTGCTGGGTTAGAGTAAATGAAGTAGTCGGTTTCGTGGAGCTTCAGGCCGTCCTTCTTCATGCTGTTCCGGTAGATTCCAGGTAAGTGATCCCCGTAGAAGACCAGGGTGATTGGCCGGTTAATTTTATCAATTTCCTTGATAAAGTGGTCCACCGCCCCATCGGTATAGTGGATTCCCATCGCATAGTTCTCAACCTGGGCGGGATCTGTTCCATCACCAACCGTGGCGTGGAACCGTTCGATCCCGTTATAGAGGTTGTTGTATGGCAAGTGGTTCTGCATGGTGACCAGATTGATGAACTGGGCGCCGTGGTGATCTTTTAGCTGGTCAAGGGTGTTGGCATAGGCTGTCTGGTCAGACATGTAAGTGTTCCGATCGATCTTCTTCTGATATTTGATCGGGTACTGCTTACTGCCCAGGTAGGAGAACTTCTTGAAACCAAACTTCGGGTAGTCGGTGCCCCGGTCGTAGAACTTCTTGGAGTACGGGTGGATAGCCGCCGCGTACTTGAAGCTCTGCACGATGGTTGGGTTGTGTTTGAGGTAAGGGACCAACTGGGTGTACGGAGTCGATAGGGTTTGGGCAAAGTTACACATTGCAAACCCGGTCAAGGTCATGTACTCCATATCGGCGGTCCCCCCACCATAACCGGAACTGATCATGATCCCGGAAGTTGTCTGCTTCTTGATGTGGTCAATTTTCGGGATCGGATTGGCCTTGAGGGTGACGCCGGGAACTCGGTCGGGGTTGGCAAAACTCTCGCTCAAGTTGAAGATGATGGTTTGGTCCTTCAACTGGTTGGTTCGGTTGGCGTTGATTTGACGAGCAGTTTGATTATACTCACGACTGATTCGGTCCATGGTGGCCTTGGAGTAGCCGTGGGGCCTCGTCATAACCGTGATATCAACGTTATTGAGAAATTGAACAGTCGGACCATTCTGCTTGGCACCAACTGCCTGGTGGATAAAGTGCGGCTGGTCATCTAATCCGGTCATGATCGTCTGCATCCGGGAGCCATGATGGTTCCAAAAGGCGGAGCTACCAAACGCACAGACGGCGAGGATTAGCCAGAAGAGCCGCCACGGCCAGGTGAGGCGTTGGGCGCGATTGTAGCGTTCCAGCACGATAATGGCTACGATAACGACCACGATCGCAATTCCGCTGTAGATGAGCAGGTGGTAATCGATCATTTTGAGCAGACTGTCGAGATCGTCGATCATTGCCAGCTCAGATGGCAGAATAGGTTCGTTTCGCAGGTCCATCTTCTGGATGTTGGCGATAATCCAGATAACATTGCTCATCCCGGTAACCAATAGTGACAACCAGTAGCGATTAGTCAGTGCCTGAAGGGCCTTAAAGGTTACAAAAATCAGGAAGGTCGTCAGCCACAGCATCGACTGCTTAACGAAGAAGGTGTGATTGCCCATGTAATAGATTGAGAGGTCAGCCAGAATGTATGCGACCAGGAATGCCAGCAGACTGGGCCAGCGGTGCCAAATGGCGGTTGCAACTCGCCGACCGACAGTCGCTAGTTGCCGATCTACGGGCTGACTGGCATCGGTAGTAAAATAGCGATTGATCCGTTTACTGAGTTGCCAATGGGACTGCAGCCGATTGACCAGTGAAGGAAGAACAGCAGCGATTACCATTCCTAAAATTACCAGAACTATGATCACCGCAAGCTGGCTAATCAAGCTAGGGGCGGCCTTGGTCAGCTTGACTACACGACTAATAGTGACAGGATCACTGAGCAGGACAGCCAGGCCAGTCAAAAAGTAGCTAGGGTAGCTGATCGCCGTGATAAACCGGGTTAACTGCTTAGTAAACAAGGTGAAAGCACAGACCGCAATAATGACGGTCGGCAGGAAGGTCGGGGTGGTGAAACGACCCGCGGTAAGCATGGCAGCGTGTGTCCGGAAGGCGGCATCAGGCATGATAGCAACCAACAAAATATTGATAATGAGGGCGGCACTTAGCCACTTGATGGTGGTTCGCCGGTTGACATTTAGCTGATCAGCCAAGGCACCGATTGTCAGGGTCAGTAAATAAAAGGTGACTGAGTTCCCCTTCAGCAGGCCAAACATGTCCTGGTTAAAGAGGGATGTCGCTGCAAACGGCAGGACCAGCAGGGTGATCCCTACTAGGACACCTTGCCGATTAATCTTGGTGCGTAACCAGGGTAACAATCCGCTGGCGATAATAACTGCAGTGGCGAGCGGGGCCACGTTACGGCTAATGGGTAACAACGCGTTGTATAGGCGGTGGTAGTTAAACTGGTTGAAGACTAGCCAGTCAACAAAGACCACCCCAGAGGCAGTTAGGATGGTGTAGAGCCACAGCTTGATGATCCGCGCAAGACGGAATGATTGTCGTGCTAAGGTTGCCCCGATTGCGAGTAAAGCAATTAGGAAAAGAACAATGGTCCCGCTATGGAGAAGTTGATTGCCGACCATCGCGAGGTCATTGTGTGCATACTTAATATAGGGCAGCTGTGGTGACCAGATAATGGTATTGATCCCCCAGCCAAAGACGAGGAGAGAAAATGGCCACCAGGCCCGAACGTGTTTCATGAAAATATCTCCCAATATAGTAATTAAATATAATCAGTATACCGCAAATTAATTTAAGACGTGGTTAAGAAATGGTCATCACCAACAACATTATCATTGACACCGTGTCATTATTGAAAGTAAACTATTAGTGACATGGTGTCACTATGCGCCGAATTATACAGAAAGTTCGTGATAAAAAATGTTTCTAGCGTTAAAGGAAATCAAGCACGCTAAGCTCCGCTATGCCTTGATTACCCTTATGATTATGATGATCAGTTACCTGGTTTTCATTCTGATGGGGATGATGCTTGGGCTCGCTGACGAGAATAAGGCAGCCATTAACTCCTGGGGGACCCAGACGGTTTTCCTTAACAAAAATGCCAACGGTAGTCTGAGCGCCTCGATGGTTACCAAAGACCAGTTGTCAGCAAATGACTTAAATAAACATGAGGCCTTAGTTGGCCAGGTCCCGGTAGTGGTCACCAGGGTAGGTCATCATCAGCAGCTGAAGGAAAACGCCCAGGTAATCGGTTTAGACCGCCAGCAGTTTATTGCAAAGAATAAGATCAAACTGACGGCCGGACACCAGGCCAAGGGTGCACACCAAATTGTGGTTGATGAGGGATTGCAGGCTAAGGGTTACCGCATTGGCGATCGGGTTCGGTTAAATTCTAGTCAGCAGAAGTATCAAATTGTTGGTTTTGCCAAGGATGCAAAACTTAACGTGGCTCCAGTTATCTATACTACCCTCGCTAACTGGCAACAGTTAAAAGGGGTCAATGACCAGGTTATTGCTAGTGGAGTGATCACCGATCGTCCTGAATCTGCTAAATCATTCGATCAGTTGAGTCATTACTCTGCGAAGAACTTTATTCAGAAGTTACCGGGCTATACTGCTCAAAATAATACCTTTACGTTCATGATTGCCTTTTTAATGGTGATCTCTTTGGTTATCATCGCTGTCTTCTTATACATCCTAACAATGCAGAAGATGAGCAACTATGCTGTTCTGCGGGCCCAGGGAATCCCAGCGCGCCACCTGGTTAGTGCAACCCTTGCTCAAGCAGCAATTCTGATGTTGGCCGGTGTCATTGGTGGAGTGATCTTTACCTGGATCACTCAGCTACTTTTGCCGACGACTGTCCCAATAATGATGAACTGGCCAATTATCGCGGGAATTGGTCTTATTCTGGTAATCCTTGGAATGCTGGGGGCCCTGTTACCGGTTCGGATGATTCTTAAGATCGACCCAGTTAAGGCGCTGAACAATTGATAGGGGGGGGAACGATGATGACCGCAATCAAACTAAATAATATTAATAAGTTCTTTGGAACAGACCTAAGTCGCGTCGAGGTGTTAAAAAACGTGAATTTTACCGCTGACTTGGGTGAATTAAGCCTGATTATTGGGCCATCGGGTTCGGGAAAGAGTACCCTCCTGACCATCATGGGTGGTTTGCAGACCCCTGACAGTGGGACCGTCCTGATTGATCAACAAAATCTTGCCGAATTAACGCCTAAGCAGCGGGATCAGCTCCGGCTTAATAAGATTGGCTTTGTCCTCCAGTCATATAACCTGTTGCCCTATCTGAGCGTTAGGGATCAATTCAAACTAGTCGATCGGGTAAAACGCCAGGGGAATATTTCAGTGGCTGAATTGGATCAACTTTTAAAAGAACTGGGGATTGATCGACTTCTTGACCAGTATCCAGGTGAATTATCGGGTGGACAGAACCAGCGGGTGGCAATTGCTCGCGCCCTGTATACGGATCCACAAATTATCTTGGCGGATGAACCGACTGCCGCCCTTGATAGTAATCGGGTGAAGGTTGTCGGTCAGCTCCTAAAACAGATGGCCCGTCAACACCATAAGGCCGTCATCGTGGTGACCCATGACCTGCGACTGCGGGAGTTTGCCGATCATACCTACCAGTTGATGGACGGGCAGTTAACCCGGGAAAACTAATATTTCCCAGGAAATATCCTAATTTATTCCTAAAATGTTTCCTTTACTTGGTGTTAGGGTGGCTACTCTTGGTATAATTTTAAAAAATAACCTACAAAAATTAAGTAAAGGAGACACTCATGGCTTTTCTAGAACTACGTGACATTCATAAGTCATACTATCTCGATAAAGAGGAGTTCCCGGTTCTTAAGGGAATCAGTCTGGATTTTGACCGTGGTGAGTTTGTATCCATTCTGGGGGAATCCGGCGGTGGTAAGTCGACCCTGATGAACATCATCGGGGGCCTGGACCGTAACTTCACAGGACAAGTCCTGGTCAATGGTCAACTTCTCGACCACCATGACCAAAAACAGCTGGACAAATATCGGCGGTCAACGGTCGGCTATATTTACCAATCCTACAATCTGATCTCACATTTGACGGTGCTCGATAACGTGTTGATTGCCCTGGATATGACCACCATGAGTCGTGAGGAACAGCGGCAACGGGCCCTCAAGCTATTGGACAGGGTTGGGCTGGGGGACCAAGTTAACAAGCACCCTAACCACCTGTCTGGGGGACAGAAGCAGCGGGTAGCAATTGCGCGGGCATTAGCCAGTGATCCGCAAATCATCATTGCTGACGAGCCAACGGGGGCCCTAGATGCTCAGAATACGCAAGAGGTGTTGGCCCTGCTGGACGACATTGCCAAGGATGGTAAGCTGGTCATTGCGGTTACCCACTCCCAGGAAGTGGCCGACCACGGGACACGGATTGTTCATCTTGCCGATGGGGTCATCGATGGTGATGAGCGGCTGCGGCCAACTTACACTCTGCCGGCCCACCCCACACAAATTGCTTCCCGTCCCCTTCCGGCAATTGCGAGTTACCGGACAGCATTTAAGCACCTGATGTACAACTTCTGGCGCAATTCCCTGATTATGCTGGGGACGGCAATCGGGATCTTTGCCGTAATCCTCTTTACCGGATTGGGGAACGGGATCAATGGTTATATTCAAAACCAGATCAACTCGCTGGCTAATCCCCGGGCAGTGACGGTCCATAAGAATCCGACGGGGAAGAAGATGACGCAGGACCAGCTTCAGGCGTCAATGCAAAATATGGCGGCGGATCCCCAATCGATGCTGATCAGTGAGCATAATGTTGACCGGCTTTGCAAGCTTAAGGGTGTCTCAGCCGTGGAACCGGGAATGATCGTTCCGGGATTCCGCCTTTCTTACCAGAAGATGCAACAGAGTGGGACCAACTTATCAACCTGGAACCATTCCGTTACCACCCGAGCAATCAAGCATGGTCATAAGCCCGGCAATAATGAGATCCTTTTGACCAAGCAGCAGGCTATTCAACTGACCAGTCCGACTAAATATCGACAGCTGATTGGAAAAAAGGTTCACATTACCTTTAACTGGATTGACCGCAATAATAAGCCAGTACCGGTGGAAAGTGATGTTCGAGTGAGCGGGATCGCGGATGGTCCAAGTGCCGTGACCGCCATGAACTATACGACGATGCACCGTTTGATGAAGGATAATGGGGGAACGACGAATGCTAACTTCGTGGCCGTAATCGTTCGTGACCTCGATCAGGTGCAAACGGTGGCTAACCGGATCGACAATATGCGTGACGGGAGTAATAAACGGCTATTTGGGGCGATTACCGTTGGTTCTGTCCTAAAGACTGTTAATACCTATGTCAGTCTGGCCTCGACGGTTCTGGCAGCAATTGCCGGAATCTCACTATTGGTCTCTGCCCTGATGATCATTGTGACGATGTACATGTCGGTATCGGAGCGGACCAAGGAGATCGGTATTCTCCGGGCGTTAGGTGAGCGGAAGAAGGATATCCGGCGCCTCTTTACCTCTGAGTCGATCCTGATTGGACTATTCTCAGCAGTTTTGGCGATGGTACTAGCCTTGATAGCTACGGCAATTCTTAACCATGCTCTGTACGGTATGATTAAGTACAATATTGTCCAGATCACCGCTGGAAACATTATTTTTGCCTTTGTGGTGGCAATCGTGATCTCCTTTATCGCGGCTCTGCTTCCAGCGCACCGGGCAGCAAACCTGAACCCGATCGATGCCTTAGCAGCAGATTAACTAAAGGTTCTATGATATTCGGTAAGGATAAGATGAATTTCTTATCTTTACCGTTTTT
>CAMCCW010000082.1 GCA_945873395.1 uncultured Lactobacillus sp.
CGGATCGAAAGGAAGCATAGCTATGCTGATTAAGAATGTTCATATTGATAACCATGAAGAAACGTCCGATGTTCGGATTGTTAACGGCAAGTTTAAGGAAATCGCCCCGGAATTGACGGCGGTCGACAACGAACAGGTGATTGATGGTAAAGGAAATGTCCTCTTGCCACCATTCGTGGACTCGCATGTCCACCTGGACGCCACGCTGACGGCAGGCCAGCCGGAATGGAATGAGAGTGGGACCCTTTTTGACGGGATCCGAATCTGGAGTGAGCGTAAGCAGGATCTGACCAAGGAAGACGTTAAGAAGCGGGCCAGAAAGACCATTGAAAACATGGTGGGGCATGGGATCCAGCACGTCCGGAGTCATGTTGACGTTACCGATCCCCACCTGATTGCTGCCCAAGCTTTGCTGGAGTTGCGGGAAGAATTAAAGGATCAGATTGACCTCCAACTGGTTGCCTTCCCCCAAGAAGGAATTCTGAGCTATCCCCACGGTCGTGAACTGATGGAACAGGCCGTCAAGGAAGGGCTGGACGTTGTTGGTGGGATTCCACACTTTGAATTCACCACCGAATACGGTTGGCAGTCAGTTCACTTCCTGATGGCGCTGGCCGACAAGTATGACCGGCTGGTGGATGTTCATTGTGATGAAATCGATGATCCCGCATCTCGGAACCTCGAAGTGCTGGCTACCGAGGCTTATGAGCGGGGGATGGAGGACCGGGTCACTGCCAGCCACACCACGGCGATGGGGTCCTACAACAATGCCTACACCTACAAGCTGTTCCGCCTGTTGAAGATGAGTGACATTAACTTCGTCTCCAACCCGCTGGTTAACGTTCACCTTGGCGGTCGCTTTGACACCTATCCAAAGCGGCGGGGGGTAACCCGGATTAAGGAACTAACCAACGCCGGCATTAATGTTTCCTTCGGTGAAGATGACGTTCAAGATCCATGGAATCCACTGGGCAATGGTAATATGCTCGATGTAGTGACGATGGGTGTCTACATTGCCCACCTGATGGGTTATCACCAACTGCAGGATGCCTTTAACTACGTGACCTACAATGGTGCCAAGACGATGCACATCAGTGACCAGTACGGAATTGAGGTCGGCAAGCCGGCCAACTGTATTCTCCTTAACGCTGCTGACTTCTACAATGCCCTGAACAAGCACGTCGAGGTTCTCTACAATATTCGTCACGGTAAGATCCTGGCCGAAACTAAACCGGCCGAAACGAAGATTAATTTGAAGTAGTATGAATGACTAAAATGCCGCTAGCTGGTTGAGCTGGCGGCATTTTTGCGTCCCTAATCTTTAAGAAAATCTGTAGTTGTTTAATCTTTAATTTAATATTCTGTAAATGTGTCAAAATGCGACAAAATCATGATATTGTATTACTTAGCAAAAGAAGTGTTTTATTTAAAGGCAACTAAAAATAGGTGTTCCCCCCTATGACTAATGCTGATAGATAAAAGTAACACTAAATGCTGCTTTTATAGTTTGATTGATCACAGGAGGATAGATGAAATGTTATCAAAAAAGAACGCAAAATTAATGATTCAAAAACAACAACCGCGCAAGCAACGCTTTGGTATTCGGAAACTTAGTATTGGTGTGGTATCAGTACTCCTTGGCTTATTGTTTATCGGTGGTGGACACAGTGCGTCCGCTGACGACCAGGTAGGAACTGATGCAACGGTCGTAACGGGTACGGTGAGCAGTGCCCCAGCAAGTGCCCAGCCGGTAGCTAGTGCTGTGTTGCCAACCTCAGCAGAAGCGGCCAGTGTGAGCAGTGCCGATACTGTAGCAGATACTAATGTGACCACATCAAGTGCTGCTAATAGTGTGGTAGCTGATATCCCATCGCTTAGTGCTCCAGTAACTAGCCAGGTGGTGTCAAGTCAACAACCAGCAACACCCGTAACGAGCGATGCGGTAGTTGGGAGCGACCCGGTAGCCAGTGACCAGCCAGTTGATTCTGTGGTGCCGGATTCACAGGTACCAGTGGTTAGTGATACACCAACTATTGATAGTGGTTCTGGTGAAAGCACTGCACCAGGAGAAGGCCTGCCAGGAACTGGTGATACTGGTGAAGTAGTGACGCCGCCAGCAATTGACCAGCCGGGTGAGACAGAAGCTCCTAAGGATGGCGTGCAGACGGTTGATAAGATTCACACTGACCAGATCCTAAAAGACAAGTATGGAATTGATGTGAACCACCTTGATGCCAAGAGTGTCCTACTGTTAGCATCACTTTTCCACATCTTTGCCAACGAAGCTAATTTAGGCGCTGATGTGAATGGGAACATTGCCGTCGGAATCCTTAACAGTAACGTTGATTTTGGAACTCGTGGAGATTCCATTAACTTAACTAAGGGTGACATCTACTACATTCAACAACTTAATACTGGATTGCAGAGTGGATCATTCCGAAATGAGCTCTTTAATCATGTAATATTCGGTAAGGATGTCAACGTCGAGATTATCAATGGCCAGGTGTACGTCAACGGTAACCACATGGTCAACTTAAAGCCTGAAGAGGTCTTCAAGGACGGTGCCGGGACAAACTACATTGACTTCCCAGCACTCTTCCAACGATTACTTAATGCGGCTGGCTTCTACGCAAGTCAGGAAGAATCGGCAGGGGTAATCAAGGACTTCAGCGACATGAATGATCGCTTTATCGATGTTTCCAACGCGGTACCTAAGGACAACGTTATCTATGTAAATATTCCGTTTGAGTACCTCAATGCACCGCAGCCGATTAAGATCTATGGACTTTCAAGCAAGGTTAATGGTCCAACCGTGGTAATTAATGTAATCGGAATGCCAGCGGGGAGCGAAGTTTCAATCCATACGCAGGTTAAACTCTACTATGATGACGAAAAGAACAACCACGTTAACCCTGGGGAAAGTCATGCTCATCCGAACCATATTTTATGGAACTTTGGTGATAGTGCAGCTCACATTGTGATTCAGAGTGGGCACTTCATGGGAAGTATCCTTGCCCCAAATGCAACGATAACGGCGAACGTAAATGTTGATGGTAACATTATTGCCAACATCGTTAACATCAAGGGCGGGGAAAGTCACAAGTGGGATATTCATCCGGTAGAAGAGTTTGTGCAACCAACGGATCCACAGCCAACAGACCCGCAACCAACGGACCCACAGCCGACAGATCCACAGCCGACAGATCCGCAACCAACAGATCCGCAACCGACGGACCCACAACCAACAGACCCACAGCCAACGGATCCACAGCCGACGGATCCACAACCAACAGACCCGCAACCAACGGACCCACAGCCGACGGATCCACAGCCGACGGATCCACAACCAACAGACCCGCAACCAACAGATCCGCAACCGACGGATCCGCAGCCAACAGACCCGCAACCGACGGATCCACAACCAACGGATCCACAGCCAACAGACCCACAACCAACAGACCCGCAACCAACGGATCCACAGCCAACAGATCCGCAACCGACGGATCCACAACCAACGGATCCACAGCCAACAGATCCGCAACCGACGGATCCACAACCAACAGACCCGCAACCAACAGATCCGCAACCGACGGATCCGCAGCCGGAACCGACGCCGGATAAGGATCCTGTTCTTTCGACTCCTGAGTCAGCAACGCCAGCGAAGCCTGATGGATCTCATCAGAGTCAGCCGGTTCAGCTTACAAGTCAGGATTCAGTAGTGGTGGATACGCCATCATCGCAATTCCAAACAGTGGCAGCACCCGCAAGTGCTATAGCTAAGGCCGAAGATGAAGCCGTTGCCCTTCCGCAAACGGGAACAGATAATCACGGTATCCTGTTAGGCATTGCCCTGGCAATCACAGCTCAGTTGATGATTTGGGGACTGGTTCAGCCCAAAAAGAAGAAAAAGTAAATAACTAATAAAAAAGCATGTTACCGCTCAACTGGAGCAGCAACATGCTTTTCCTTATGATTAATATCCTTGATGGAGGTCTTCGACTTCGGGGACCTCAAAGCCCTTCTTGATCAGTCGCTTGACGACTTTTTCCATCTTTTCGTGGGTAACGTCAGCGGGAAGGGTGAATAGGATCTGCTTGACTGATGAATGCTGGGGGTCAAATGAGAGGACATTGACGATTTGACAGTAGCGGGTGATTTCCTTGGTAGCCGTCATCAGGGCTCCCCGTTCGTCAGGTGCAACCACGGTCAGGACGTAACTACCATTGTTGACGTTCCAGCCTTCTGCTAGGACCCGGAGCAGACTGTTATGGGTCAGGATGCCATAGAATTGGTTATTCTCATCTAGAACGGCAATGTAAGGCAGGTCGCGAATCGCGAAGAAGACCAAGAAGAAGGCCGAGTTAATGGAAACAAACTTGGTGGCGTTCTTGAGGAGGGCCGTCACCGGCAGGTTCATGTCCCCATTGCGTGATTTATGCCGGTAGAGGTGCATCTTATAGATATTGCCACGGAAGATCTTGCCGGATTCGTCCAGTACGGGAACACAACGGTAGCCGGTATTCTCCAATACCGTTAGTGCTTCGGCAAGGGTGGCGGTTTCTGGAAGGGTCGTCAGGGTGTCCTTTTTCTTGATGAGTGAACTGAAAATCATGGTATTATTCCTCTGTTTCGTTTCTAAGTGCACTAAACATCATAACACAATTTTAGCACTGTCATGAGAAAACAATGAGAATGACTTAAGAATTGTCGTTAGCGGATGGCGATCATTTTGGTTTCAAAATCAGCGAGCGTATAATATAGATCAGAATACATCGCTGGACGGGGGTGATCTCCCGTGCGGCCTTTTTGCATTTTCGACAGTGAAGGGATGGAGAAAAATTATGAAGATGATTGTTGGTTTAGGAAACATTGGGACCCGTTATGATGAGACCCGTCATAATACCGGTTTTATGGTTGTGGACCAGTTGGCGCGCGACTATCACCTGGGCGCTTTTAGCCACCTTAAACAGGAGGCCGTTGCGGTCAGTGGAGTGATCAATGGTGAGAAGGTCATGCTGGTTAAGCCAACGACCTTCATGAATGATTCTGGTCGGGCGGTTGGCCCATTGGTTGACTACTATGGCCTTGATCTGGCTGACTTGGTAATCGTTAATGATGACCTCGACATGCCAGTTGGTCAGATTCGTTTGAAGACCCACGGGGCCTCAGGTGGTCACAATGGCTTGAAGAGTATCATCAATGCCCTGGGCACCAAGCAGTTCAACCGGGTTAAGCTCGGTATTGACCACCCCCAACACGGAACGGTGGTCAGCCACGTCTTGGGTAAGTTCAGTAAAGAAGAACGGCCAAAGTTCGATGCGGCGGTTGAGCAGGCCGAACATGCCCTGGAGGACTGGCTCAAGGGTGAGGACTTTGCCCAATTAATGAATGACTACAATTAGCCGGCAAACTATTTTAGGAAAGGAGTGATCAACGGTGAAACTTGAGAATTTTATGGAAAAGACGCCAGCGTTTAAGAAAATTGTTGACCAGCTACACCCGGCCACCCGCCAGCTGATCACCGGAATCTCGGGTTCGGCACGGGCACTCCTTTTAGCAACACTTCAGGAAAAGCAATCACGTCCACTCCTGGTAGTCACGGATAACATGGCCCACATGCAGGAACTCGCTGATGATCTTGGCGGCCTAGTTGGCGAGGAGCGAGTCTACCAATTCCCCGTTGAGGAGGTGTTGGCAGCCGAAGTAGCCACCAGTTCACCGAACTATCGTCTGCAGCGGGTCCAAGCA
Organism: uncultured Lactobacillus sp.; assembly: GCA_945873395.1. Lineage (GTDB taxonomy): Bacteria > Bacillota > Bacilli > Lactobacillales > Lactobacillaceae > Limosilactobacillus. The sequence continues at coordinate 5,749 of CAMCCW010000082.1, forward strand.
TTAGCGGCCCTGGGTCAAGGGGATAGTGCGATTGTGGTAACTTCGGCGGCCGGTTTACGTCGCAATGTGGTCTCCCCACAATTCTTCGCGCAGGCAACCCTGAAGGTAAAGACCGGGGGCGAGCTGGATCCCGAGAAAGCCCGTGACCAGTTGAGTGCGATGGGCTACCAGCTCCAGAAGATGGTGCTTCGGCCAGGTGACTTTGCGGTGCGGGGGTCAATCATCGATATCTATGCCCTGAACACGACGGATCCCGTCCGGATTGACCTCTTTGATACAGAGGTGGACTCGCTGCGGTACTTTGACGCCAGCACTCAACGTAGTATCAAGAACGTCGACAGTGTTGAGATTCTGCCCGCTACCGATTTCATCCTGCCCCCGGCCGAGTTTGACCGGGTCGAAAAGGCCATAGCGGACCAGTACCACCAGCTGTTGGCTAAGTTGACGGACACGGATGATGACATTCGCCAACAGGTGGATAATCGCTTTAAGCCAATGCTGACGGCCCTTAAGCAGCACCGCCTATCTAATGACTTGCAAGAATTCAGCGACCTGGTTTACCCTCAAGCCCACTCTCTACTCGACTACCTGCCGGATAATGGGGTGGTTTACCTTGATGATCTCGGGCGGATCAAGCAGGTAGCTAAGCAGATCGCAGCTGAGGATCAGTCCTGGCTGGCCGACAAGGTAAAGTATCATCAACTACTCACGGTTCCGGAGTTAGGAAATGATCTTGAGCAGCTGATTAAGGACGACCAACATGGCCAACTCTACGGGGCGCTCTTCAAAAAGGGAATGGGGAACATCCGCTTTAACCAGTTAGTTGAGTTAACTACCCGGCCAATGCAACGCTTCTTCGGTCAGATGCCCCTTCTAAAGACGGAGCTCCAGCGCTGGCTTGATCAAGGTCAGACCATCGTCTTAATGGCTAACAGTAAGGTACGTCGGGACCAGATTGCCCGGACACTGCACGACTTCGATATTGACGCGTCTGAAACGGGCATCGATGCCCTCAATGTCAATACGGTCCAGCTGGTGGCCGCCAATTTGAATAACGGTTTTGAGATGCCCGTGGGCGGCCTGGTGGTTATCACTGAGGGTGAAATGTTTAAGCAGGTCACCAAGCGCCGCCACCGTCCTCAGAAACTGGCCAATGCGGAGCGACTTAAGAGCTACACGGACCTTAAACCGGGGGACTATGTTGTTCACGTCAATCACGGGATCGGGATCTTCAGCGGGATCCGGACGATGGAAGTTGATGGGGTCCACCAGGACTACATGGTCATCAACTACCGTAACAATGCCCAGATCTTCGTACCGGTAACCCAGCTGAACCTGGTCCAGAAGTACGTCTCGTCCGAATCGAAGACACCGCGGATCA
>CAMCCW010000083.1 GCA_945873395.1 uncultured Lactobacillus sp.
ATTGCTTTCATTTAATCATTACTTCCTTCAAAAATATAAGATTTTTTTCACTTGCAGCTAAATATTAACATCTATGTTTTGTAAGAGAACAGTTTGATTTTATTCAATGGGGTATGTTTACCTATCCAATTTAATAGTACGATAGGAAGTATCACATCATAAAATGAAATAATTTTTAACATAAACTGCTAAAAATAAGTATCTACATAAGACTGATAAATGCATTCAAATCTGAATGCATTTTTTATATGGCTAGTGTTTGGAATCATTGAACACTCCGTCAAGTCTTACGTAATATTCGAATTACCCTTCTAATGTTATGGTGAAGTTGTGATCAAATTAGGAGGGATTCCCAATGAAACAATTAACTGATAAAGTCACATTTCGTCATGGCGCTACGATTAATAACCGGATCGTACAAACTCCAATGTTGACTAATAGTGGTAAGGACGAAAAGGTTACCCAAGATACACTTGATTACTATGGCTCTCGTTCTAAGTCAGCTGGAATGGTAATCGTCGAATACACGAGCGTTAGTCCTAACGGTGGTCCATCACGTTCATGGGCGCGTGACCGTGAACAATTGGCAATTTATAATGACTCTTTTAAGCCGGGACTGGCAAAGGTTGCTAAAGCCCTCAAGAAGGACGGTAACAAAGCTTTGCTGCAGCTAGTTCACTCGGGCCGGGAAGCGAAGTATCGTTATACTTTAGGCGGTCAGGTCGAAGTGCCAAGCCAGATGGACTTTCCTTGGATTGACTATCCACTTCATGAATTGACTTCCGATGAGGTTTGGCAGATCGTTAAGGATTTCGGTGCCGCTACTAAGCGGGCCATCGACTGTGGCTTTGATGGTATTGAAATTCATGGTGCCAACCACTACCTGCTGCAGGAATTCTTCTCTCAATACTCTAATCACCGAACAGACTACTGGGGTGGTTCCTTAGAAAAGCGGATGAACTTTGCCAAAGAAGTGTCTAAGGAAATTTTCCGTGTTGTTAAGGAGTATGCTCCCAAAGACTTTATTGTTGGTTACCGGATCAGCCCTGAAGAAATTCACGGTGATAACTATGGCTATTCTTGGCATGAGTCTCAACGACTAGTAGACATGTTAACTAGTAACTTTGACTATGACTACATTCACTTATCAGAACTGGATTACAAGGCTAAGCCAATTCAAAAGGATTCTGATAAAACCTTGGCAGAACTACTTGGCGAGAAAATTAATGGTGATGCGTTAGAAATTGTTGCCGGTGGTATCCGGACTGAGGAACAGATGAAGGATGCCCTGAACTACACTGACTTGGTTGGCCTAGGACGGGCAACTCTGATGGATAACCATATTGGTGAAAAGATTAATGAAGGTAAGGGACAATCAATCGTTCATGCCTTTACAAAAGAAAACGTGCCTAATTTGCATTTGCCAGAAGGTTTGGCCGCCATGTTGTGTAATGTACCCAAGGACATCCAATTACCGGGTACAGATGTATTGAAACAGTATGTCCACACAACCCTTGATACTGCAGTTACTCACAAGGGATAAGATTTATAATAGTAAAAAGAACCTCTCTAGGTTGGAACTATTGTCCAGCTTAGAGGGGTTCGTGTGTTAAGAAATAAATCTTGTGGGTAGTTATTCATTTTTTAGATAAGCAATCAGTCCGGTTAAGAATTCATCTGTAGCCGGCGATAAAGTCATTTTTGGATTTTTCAGTAGTCCGAAAATAAACTTATCTGGAATCAGCTGATCAATGCTCTTGGTATGAAATGACTGATTTAAATGGTAGATCTGGGAACCGGTCTGCGAATACCTACCAACGCCAACAAAGTTTAGCCTACGGATAGCATTGATAAAAGTAGTACTGTTATCTGTTGTGAGTATGCAGTTTAGTGGTCCACAGATAAATTGAAGACGGTTAAACATTTCTTGATTATAGGGATCATCAAATAAAACAAATTTTTCCTTGATTAACTGATTGGCCTGAACTGCTGAAACGTTATATAGTGCATTGTCAGGACTAACAATTAGCCGAAATGTGCTTTCGATAATGGGAGCAAATTGCAAGTCAGCAATATGATGCTGGTCGACTTGGTTAATGGCGATTAGGCCGGCATCAATTTGTTCATGACGAACATTATCAATAATATGATTGGCGTGGTGACAAGACATCTTCAGAATTACGTCGTGTTGACTAAGAAATTGACAAACGTATTTATTGAATGTCGGCGCAATCGAGCTATTTACGTATTGAAGGCTGATTTTTGGTGTTTTAGATGGATCCTTAAGTGTCTTGGCAATCCGCTCCATTTCATTCTTAGCCCGCAGAATCTTAAGCGAGGGGCCAATTAAACGTTGACCGGCTTGACTTAATTGAGAACCGTTATAAGTTCGCTCAAATAGTTTAATGCCTAATTCATCTTCTAGCTGAGAGATGGCCAAGCTTAGACCAGATTTACTTATATGCAATGTATCTGCAGCCTGAGCTAAAGACTGACTATGAGAAAGTACTTCGACATATAGTAACTGTTCAAAAGTCATTTTTTCACCGCCTCATACTTTTTCTACATGTAATTATTATACGAATCTTTTGGACGGAGAGCTCTTTAATTTCATGGCGAACGTGGTTTAGCATACCGTTAACCATTTCGACTGAGTTCTTATCATTATAATAAATATCATTTATTTACATGCATTCTCGGGCGCCCGCAGCCATTGGTTCTTTGACAGGATACACACTCTTTCCCTACACGACGCTCTTCCGATCTATCAGCCGGATTGTTCTTGATAAACTGGGTTCCCCAATCATTGAGGGCACCGATTACGGGCCGCAGGGTTTTACCGGTGGCGGTGAGACTATACTCGACGCGCGGTGGAACCTCGGGATAAACTTTCCGGTTGACCAGACCATCGCTCTCCATTTCCTTCAGACTCTGGGTGAGCATCTTCTGGCTGATCCCGATCACACTGTGCTTCAGGTCAGTGTAGCGCTGCGTTCCCTTCAATAGATCGCGTATGATCAGGATCTTCCATTTGCTACTCAATAGCGAGATCGTTAGGGCGCAGGGACAGATTTCGTTTTGATTGCTTTGGATTTCGGCCATTTTTAACCCTCCTAAACGTTGATATTATCCAATTCTTACTTTTGGGTTGCTACCACACTTTAAAGTGGCTACTTCCTTACAAAAAGTAACATACTTATAATAACACTGTAAGCAATAATGAGAAGGGAGCATTCGAAAGTTATGGAATTTGAAAAAGCAGTTCTTAACCGGCACTCAACCCGTGATTTTAGCGATAAGCCGGTCAACGTTAAGGACTTAAAAGAAATTATTAACCTTGCCAAGATGGCACCATCATGGGCCAATGACCAGATCTGGCGCGTGGTTATCGCTACTGGTAAGACCCTGGATGAGATCAAACAACACCACCGTCAGGCTCTGATGAACGGCGAGCCGGGACGGATGGAATTCCCACCGCTCCACCGTGGTGCCATGGGCCAGCAGGGGCGTAAGAACGTCAGCATCTGGTCGAGTGACTTACAGCGGTTCCTCGGCAGCGAGGGCTATGCGATGGCCGAGGATTCAATGAACCTGTTTAATGCTCAGGCGGTTGCATACCTGCTGATGCCAAGTCAGCCATCACTATGGTCAGCTTATGACTTGGGAGCATTCGGGCAAACCCTGATGTTAGCAGCTACGGACCATGGGATCGATTCGATTCCGGCCGCTGAATTTGTCCAGTACCCACAGGCCCTGCACCAAATCCTGGGTGTTGGCAACGACTACCAATTCGGTGTCGGAATTGGCCTCGGCTATAAGAAGTCTGATGCTCTGATCAACAAGTTCCGTTCCCAGCGGATGGATAGCGATGAGTTCCTGACGATCAAGAAGTAGGGTAGCGTAATACATTTTTTGTAAGGTAGACACTAGTACTTATCAATATACAGTTCAAATAGAAATAAACGGCTTGGCTGCAGAATTTTTCCGCGGTCAAGCCGTTTTGTATTGTTTGTATTGAAATATTAATTGTGTTTCTTGAACTAGCCATTCAAGCAAGTCCGCCAACGTTCCACTGATAAATTTCACATGGATGGACGTACTATGGTCGCTGCCCCAAACCACCTTCGAGGGTGAGCGTTTCACCGGTCATATATTTGAAGTCAGGAGAAGCGAGTTGGACACAAACCCGACCAATTTCTTTTTCAGCATCCCCAAAATGGCCCATTGGTGGAATGTGAACGTTGGCTTTAAATGCGTCTGGGAATGCTTCTTTAAACTGCTCAAGTTTAGCAGTCCAAGCTAATGGGCAGACAACATTGACGTTGATGTTGTCCTTTGCCCATTCGGTTGCCGCCACTCGACTCATTCCGCGGATGCCTTCTTTCGCTGCTGCGTAGGCACATTGACCATAGTTCCCAAATAACCCAGCTCCGGAAGCAAAGTTAATTACTGACCCTGCTGTTTCTTTCAAGTAGGGATAAGCAGCTTGCATGTAATAAAAGGCTGCGTAGAGGCCAGAATAAATCGCAAGATCGAATTGATCAGGGGTGTGATCTACTAAGGTAACGCCAGAAGCAGAGGCCTGCGCGTTATTAATTAAAACGTCTAATCGACCGAACTCTTTTATTGCTTGGTCAACCACGCCCTTAGCAATAGCCTGATTATCGGAGTGCGAATTAATATCAGCTTGGAGAGCCAGCACTTTGATCCCGTACTTATCCTCTAGCTCCTGCTTAGCACCGTCTAACTTAGATTTATTTCGCCCGGTAATCACCAGGTTGGCACCTTCCTTGGCGTAGGCAGTAGCAATCCCATAACCAATCGAACCGCTTTTTCCATTACTGAGAACGACACGACCACCACCAGTTATTAAGGCCACTTTCCCTTGTAAGAAGCTCATTACTTATCCTCCTTATTAATTACGTTATATGCTAATCATATCATTATCAGCATTAAAAACGGATTAACTATTATCATCCTTAAAGATAAATTAATTTCTTATTTTACAAGAAATAACCGGATTTGCTGATATGTAATGTATTTACCGCCTGACCCAAAGATTAACTTTGCGATCCATAGTAGTTGTTTAAAAGTTATTGCTATTAATATAGATTCTTCGGGTGTGGTAACCCCTTAATTTCGTGCCGGACGTGATTAAGCATGTCATCAATCATCTCGACAACGTGGGGATCGTCGAGTATGTAAAATACCTTGGTTCCTTCCTTATGGTTCCGTACCAGCTGATAACGCCGCAGGATCCCTAGTTGCTTGGAGATGATGGGCTGGGCAATTCCTAACGCCTGGACAATCTCGTTAACCGAAACATCATTTTCCTGGTAGCGGAGGAAGTACAGAATCTTAATCCGGGTACTGTTGCTCAGCACCTTATAGATCTTCGTGGCTTCGTTGATTAGATCATCATTTACTTCCAACTGATAATTCACTCCTAGATTAGCTTAATTAGGTGACTGATCAGACCGCTGTCCCAGAATACGTAAAGGCCGACCCCAATGTAGACAACCTTCATCAGGATTTCACTGTATTTAGTCATGAAGCGACTAATGACTGGGATCTCACCGACCAGTTTTAATAAGCATACTATAATTACCGTGAAGATGCCGACAAAAAGTAATACTTCCAGGAAATGGGCAAAGCTGACACCGGTTAGGATCGGCAGAAAAATAGAGAGATTACATCCGGCACACACGGATAGGTACGTCACCAGGACCGTGATGATTGGGTTGTGACGTTCGTCATTGCTGGGGCCTTCGTCATTATCGTGTAGGGCCATCCAGATTGGTAGAATACCCAAGACCCCTAGCAACCATTCGGGAAGGAACATTGCCAGGATCTGCCCAGCAAAGTAGCTGGCTGTCACTAGGGTGAGGACCCCCAATAAATAGCCGAGAATGACATCGCGTAGTTTAAACCTTCTTAGCAATAGCAATAAGATGAAGAAGAAATCCAGGTTAACGGCAATAAAGGTTGCAATAATAACCCACCAGTTCATATAAATACCTCCAAATAAATATATCAAATTTGATATATATTATATACTGTATTTGATATATTTAAAGCTGAAATTAGGGTATTTTTAAAAGTGGTGGACTTTATCCACTACATTTGATAGTGTATATGCAAAATGGAGGCAAACGATGCTATCGACACAACAAATAAATATGATGCGGCAGTTTAATCGCCAGTACACCCAGGCACTCGGTATTCTGAACAAGCACACCTTCGATATGGACCTGACCTATCCGGAGGGGCGGGTGCTGATTGAGATCGCTGACCAAGCTCCGGTGACCCCGATGACGCTTTCTAAGCGCCTTGGCCTGGATAAGAGTTATACCAGTCGGATCATTAAACAACTGGAGAAAAAGGGAATCCTTTCCAAGGAACGGTCAAAGCAGGACATGCGGTCCGTAGAAGTTCAGCTGACGGCGCATGGCCAGGAGATCTTCGAACAGGTAAACGATCGCTCAAACGAACAGATGGCCGGACTACTGGCAAGTCTTTCTGCCGACCAGCAGGAAAAGATATTTAACGATGTGATGGAAATGAACACACTGCTTTTTGAAGGGAACGATGCAGATGACATGGAAAGCTAAAAGATTTGCGGAACTGACGACGACGGAGCTGTACAAGATTTACTACCTGCGGACGGCAACCTTCGTGGTGGGCCAGGACCGGGTGTACCAGGAGGTCGACGATCGGGATCCTCAGGCCATTCACGTCTTTGACCAGGATAGTGCTGGGGATGTGGTAGCTTATGCCCGGGTTTATCCAATTGATGACGGAGCCAAGGTATCCTTCGGCCGGGTAGTCACCAGCAGTAAGGTCCGTGGTCAAGGTATTGGTCGTCAACTACTTGAGGAAGTCATGAAGACAATTAGGGATAACTTCCCTGGTAAGACAATTGAGATTGAGTCCCAGAAGCAGGTGGAGGGCTTTTATCAGAAGTTCGGCTTCACCAGCAAAGGCGGTACCTTCATCTTTGAGTCTACGCCACACGTGGTGATGGTTCATGAAGGATTGAAGTAGTTTAAATATAAAAAGATCCGCGATAGTGACGTGTACCCTTAAAGTTGGAACTTGTATGTTCTTACTTGTAAATTGAATA
>CAMCCW010000084.1 GCA_945873395.1 uncultured Lactobacillus sp.
CAAACCAGTAATCGGTATATTGTTGTCCGTTACCATTGCCGTTACCGGTATCATCACTGGAGTACCGACTGACAATTGTGTAGGCATGTCCCGGAATGATTGGGGTCATGGTGAGGTCAAAGCTGGTGTTGAAACCGGAATTGGCATCATTAGCGATGTCGGGGTAAACACGCGCAACATCCGGCCGGCTGACGTTTTGGACCTCCTTAGAAGCTACCTGTCTACCAGCAGTGCTGTCCCACAGGATCAGGTAGTGGTGCTGTTCGAATCGAGTGGTGTTGTTGGCGTGCCAGCCAGCTACCAATAACTTGTTACCACTGATCTGGAAATTATCAAGGTAGCCCCGGTTAGCGGAATGGCCTGATGTGAACGGTGGGAACCAGTAATCGACGTAGTTACTATTCCCGGTCGGGTCACTGGAGTACCGGCTGATGATCTGCAACTCATGGTTGAAGTTCATGGCACTTAGCGGCAGGCTAACGCTGAAGCCCGCCTTGTCCGCATTAACGATATCTGGATAAGCCCTGGCAACGTCAGGCCGGTTAATCCCATCACTAACCAACCGCCGGCCGATTTCACGGTTACCATTACTTGGGTCGATGATAATGATGAAGTGATAAGGTTTGTTGCTGGCCTGGTTGGTAGCGTGCCAGCCGCTGATGACCAGGTTTGAGCCCACCGCAGCCACCCGATCAAGGTAGGCGTTGTTACTTTGGTTGACGGTGATCGGAGCAAAGTAGTAGTCAACGTAATTGCCATTGCCCACGGGATCATCCGTATAACGGCTGATCAGTTTAAGGGTACTGGTATAAGCAAGCGCCGATTTAAGATCAATTTGCTGGTTGAAACCAGAATGTTCGGCTCCGTAAACGTTGTGTACCCGTTGAACGTCGGGCCGGTTGACCGGGTCAATAATGCGTACCCGCTTGATTTCATGGTTGTTTTGGTCAAGAACAATCAGAATGTGGTAAGGCCGACCTTCACTGGCGTTGGTAGCGTGCCAACCGGAAACGTTTAGTACACCGGCATTATTGATATCAGAGTGATCTAAATAAGCATAGTTGCCATTGTCACCTGTATTCCAAGAATGAACGGTACCAATATTAGAGAAATGATTCCGATCGTTATCATTACCAGTTACCCAGATGTAATGCATGTCAACGTTCTTAAGCTTGAAGGAGAAGGTCTTTCCGTTTGACCACCGGCCGTTGTGACTAATGGTGGTTGTCAGCGATGGGTAGAGAGCCATTGAGCTGATTGGTTGTCTGAACACCAAGAAGTTTTTGGCGTGGTCAAAATTGTCGCTGGCATCGTTGAAAAGCATCCCCATAACGCCGTAGTAGATCATTGCCTGCATGTCATCCATGTTGTTGATGCTAAATAGGGGAACGCTATTGGTAGTAGCAAAGTCAGCACCTCGCGCGGTAGCGAATGGTGCAGCGACTAGGCCGGGGATGTTGTCATCGTAAACTTGGAAGGCCGCAATGTTTTCACTGTGGTAGGTGATGATACTGTTGTCATGCCAATCACCGAGAAGTAGCGATTCATTCTTATCTTGATATTGTAATGCCAAGTTACGAGTGGCATTGATCGTGGTGTTGTCCTGCGTAAACGGTGCTTGGCCAAACTCAGCCCGCGCCCGGTTGATTAGGTTGAGCCCATAGGAGTTAAGTTGGGCGACCTGGTCAGAAGTCAGGTTGTCAATATCTACTCTTTCAGCGGCAGCATTGGGATCTGATTGATAGTTATTATCGTAGATTCCCTGGATGGCAACGTTATTTTCGAAACGCTGGGCACTGGCTATCCCGTTGACGTTACGGACGTTATCAAGGGTATAGCCACTCGGGAAGTTAATGTTCTGGGCATTGTTAACCTGAGCGAGGTTATCAGAATACAGGTAGGCAGCGTTACGAGCTTGTGTTGAGACTTGGGCAGCCTGACTACCACTTTGACTATTGATTGGTGCAGTCTGAGGAACCTGCATATTATTAGTAGATTGTTGATTAATATTAGCGTTGACGGTGGTTTCTTGACTAATTTCGTCTGTCGATGCGTGTGCTTCTTGCTGTGACATAAGTAGAACGGATCCACAGACGGTTAGTGTTAATCCGGCCATCGCGATTTCTTTTAATTGAACGAAATGCTTGTGATGAGTCAAAAAAATCCCTCCTTAATATATTAATCGACTTGTATATGCTTACATTATAATTAATATATTAATGCAAGGCAATGTAATCATCATAATGATAATAAATTCATAATTGATTTTAGAAGTTATTACCAATCAATTGATAAAATCACTCCAAATCACTGTAACCGCTTTAATGATTGGCATTAAGAAATCTAATTCAGATAAGAAAAACAAATATTTAAATTTATTTTATGATATACTCTGAATTGAACAATAATATAAGGGGAGCCAATCATTCATGGAAAGAAAAAAGCATTTTAAGATGTATAAGAGTGGCAAGCTATGGGTTTATGCGGCAATTACCACACTTTCGTTAGCGGCGGTAACGGCGATGAATGCCAACGACCACGCCTATGCTGATACCAATAACCAAGTGCAAAGTGCTGTAACTGTTGATACACCAGCAGCGGCATCAAGTGCAAGCACCAGTAGTACCGCTGCAGCGGCATCAAGTACGAATACCAAGGACACGGCTCCGGCATCGTCAAGTGCAAATGCCAGCAGCACCGCTCCCGCTTCATCAAGTACGAACACGGGGAGCACGGCGGCATCTAGCGACCAAACGAATAGCAGTTCTGCTGCTGCGGGTGACCATGATACAGCCAAACCAGCAACGCAGAACCAAACGGCAACTTCGACCCGGCGAATTATGGTTGATGGCGAAACCAAGCCGTTAACAACCCAAACCGTTAACTACACTCGGACGGGGACAACCAACGCCGATGGTAGTATCAAGTGGGGAAACTGGACGGTTGCCGATAAAGGTTCTGATACTTGGGCCGCATATAATATCCCGGCACGTGATGGTTACGCACCAACGATCGATGGTAAGGTAGTTGATACCATTGAGCAGGCCACCGCTACGACGCCAGGTAATGATGAAAGAGATGTTAACTTAGATGTAGTTATTAAGTACATCCAGATTCAGGTAACGCGTACCCGGACGATTGTGATCACTGATCCAGATGGTAATACGAATAAGCAAAGCCAAGAAGTCAAGTTTAGCCGCGAATTTAATAAGAAGACTGGAACGTACGGTAACTGGCAACCAGATGGCAAGGTAACCTGGGATAAGGTAGCAGTTCCTGAAATTAAGGGTTATGTTGCGATCGCCGATGGCGAAGTTGTTCAAGGAAGCATCCCTGCCCAAGCTCTTAAGGGGGACGAAAAGGACCAACAGATTACGGTTACCTATGTACCACTACAGCAAGGTGACCAACAAAAGACAGTTACGCGGACAATCACGATTAAGGAACCGGATGGCAGCACCGTAATCGAGAAACAAACTGTTAAACTACAACAAATGATTGCTAAGGATGGCGATAAGGTTGTCGCTGAACAGTGGACCACTGGTAAGTGGGATAGCTACAAGTTACCTGAGTTTGATAATCATGTTGCTAAAGACGGTAATAAAGTTATTACCACGGTTGATGCCGTCGATGTCAATGGCGATACCAAGGACACCAACATAAATATTGTTTACGACGTTGATTACAACAAAGACGTCGACAATACATTGACTGGTAATTGGGCTTGGCTTGATAAAGAAGAGATTACCAACAATGCCATCCATGTTGCTGGTTGGCACGCTACCAATGAAAGTCGTGGCCGGGACCACCACTTCTTAATCGTTATAGATAAGACGCAAAATAATGCGGAAGTCGGTCGGATTGAGGTCAAGGATCAAGTTGTCCGTCAAGATGTTAAGGGTGTTCACAATGTTTGGAATGCCGCTACCTCTGGCTTTGATGAGACGATTCCATTGAACTTAGATGTGATGCACAGTGGTGATCAGCTCCAGGTAATTTCCCGCTGGACGGATAATGCAACTGGTGATCCTGGTGCAACTGGTGCAGCTGACTATAATTTTGCTCTAATCACCCCTGATTACCGGACCAATGATGCTTACCTCGACGCGTTTGATATTGATAACAACGCTATTCACGTTGCTGGCTGGCACGCCACTGCTCAATCATTGGGTCGCGATAACCACTTCCTGATCCTGTACGATGCAACCACTCACAGAGAACTCGCACGGGAAGAGGTTGAAAAGGTCAACCGGCCAGATGTCTTAAATGCTGAACAAGGCGTTTTGAATGCGGACAAGTCCGGGTTTGATACCTACTTCGACATCAGTCGGAAGGCTATTCCAGCTGGAATTCACCTCAGCCATAACCTGCAAATCATCAGTCGGTACACAGCATCCAATGATGGTAATAGTAATTACGTTGACTACTGGTTCCCTGCTAAGCAGTTCTTTAATGTCAACGCTGCTAACCATGCCTGCCTGGATAAGGCCGAAATTGTTAATGGCCGAGTTCACGTCAGCGGTTGGCACGCTACGGACCTTTCTGAAGCAGCTACTAACCACTTCTTAATCTTGCATGATGATACCCGGAACCAGGATGTTACGAGCATCCTCCTGCCGGATTCGGTTAGTCGTCCTGATGTAGCTAGGGTTTACCCAAACATCAAGACAGCCGCTAACTCCGGCTTTGATGCCACCTTTGACCAAGTCATGCTGACACCAGGTGACCACTACACACTGATCAGTCGGTACTCTACCAGCGCTGATGGCAATGGTAATAGTGGGGCCAAGGCTGATTACCGGATGCTGATCAATAACCTGTTCAACATCAACACTACGAATGCCGGAAACGTTGATTCAGTTGATGTTAACAACGGTAGTGTGACGGTTTCGGGTTGGAACGCCACGGACTACAGTCTGCTGGCTAACAACCACTACCTGATCTTGTTTGATACAACTACCAATCAGCAGGTCGCCCAGGCTAAGATTAACAACATCGCGCGTCCTGATGTTGCCCGGGCATACCGTCACCTACGTACTGCTGGAAACTCTGGCTTCAGTGCCACTTTCGACCAGGTTGAATTACAACCAGGTCACAACTACTCTCTGGTTAGCCGGTACTCGATCAGCCCATATGGTAACGGTGACGATGGCAATGGTCAGGACCATGTTGACCACTGGTTCAATGGTATCCTGCGCTTGAACGATAGTGATTACCATGCCAACTCGGTTGATGTCTTCACTCCGGACACGAAGAACAATGCTATTCGCGTAGTTGGTTGGATGGCAAGTGATGCTTCCAAGACGATGTCAAACGCTTACCTGATCTTACTTGATAATACCGGAAAAGAGTATGGTCGGGAAAAGGTTGAACTGACTGACCGTCCCGATGTTGCGAAGGCTGAACCAGCGATTTACAACAGTGGAGTCAGTGGATTTGATACTCTGATTAAGCTGCACGATGACTTGACGGACCTCGCTGGCAGGAGCCTTCACCTGGTTCTGCGCTTCACCAGCTCGACCGATGGTAACAGCAACTACAGTGATCAAGTTTCTCGTAATTGGGTTATCACTGAGAATCAATTGAAGCAGGCTTAAGTGATGCAGTTGATAAACTGAATTAAATCAATTTTAAGCAGTTCATGTCAAGATACTGGCATGGGCTGCTTTCTTGGTTGGGGAGCAATTCTCAAGAGAAAATAAAAATCCACGTTATAGTTCTTTGAAAACTATAACGTGGATTTCACTGTTTAATTAGGTATTTAGGGTGCTATCAGGGCTAGGATTAGTTCTGGTGGTTAACGTTAACGGTGGCGTTTTGTGGCAGACTACCAGACCAGTCTTGGTAGTGGACCTCTTGGCTACCCTTAGTGGTGTAACGATCCATACCATCACTATCAACGTGGTGGGTAGTACCTTCACTGTCAGTCCAGCTGGCAACTTCGCCTAAGCCCAGTTGGATTTCTTGGTGAGCTTTAGGCGTTGCACTGACCTGCGTGTTGGCCGTGTTTTGGTTGACGTTGCTCGTAGTAGTGCTAGTGGATGAAGCACTCGTTGTGTTAGCATTCTTCTGCTGAACAGCAGCACTACTCTTGTCATTTGTGGATACCTGACTAGCATTCATTGCTACCTGACTGCTCCCTTCTTGGTTAACACTTGTGCGCTCGCTTTGAGAAGTGGCGACCGATTTATTACTGCTGCTTTCAGCTTTGTTGTCAGTCTTGGTCGACTTTTTGCTGCTGCTTTGCTTAGTGACTTTAGCACTTCTCGTACTGTCTTGGTTATGAGTCGTGGTGGTAGCAGAGTTAGCAGCGCAACCGCCAAGTCCTAAAGCCAAGATGATGACTAGTGAACTGTTTAAGACTTTCTTGTTTAACTTCTTCATAATAAATAGCACCCTTTCTCCGAAGCTTATTTCTATACTCTTATTGTAACATTTCTGAAACATTTATGTAACTAAATCGAAAAAATAAGTTAATCACAAGAAAAATAAATTATCGGAAAGGCATGAAATACAGTATCAAGTCAGAAAAAGGGGAGCGCAATTGAAATTAGCTGCTATCTTTTGTGACCAAATGGGCTTATGATGTTACAGGATTAATTTATTGAATTTGGGCAAGAAGACACGACCTTTTAAGGACGTGATGAATTGCCCACCTGGTGGCCGTCAGCTGCCTTTTAAATTTTTCCATATGAATTTCACTTTTCCCCCTTAATCTTCTGTATCATGGGAGTGGAAGGGGGTGAAAAAATGACAACAGTTCTAAAAGGCATTAAGTTGCGGTTATATCCTAACCAACACCAAGCAGATCAGCTCTGGCAGATGTTTGGTAATAGTCGCTTTGTCTGGAATCAAATGTTGGCCATGGCTAAGGAACGCTATCGTAACAATCCTAGCAGTCACTTTGTCAATGAGTATGGTATGAATTACCTTTTGAAGCCGCTTAAACA
>CAMCCW010000085.1 GCA_945873395.1 uncultured Lactobacillus sp.
TATGCCAAAGATGAAGACTAATCGCGCTGCTGCTAAGCGTTTCAAGCGTACTGCTAATGGTGGATTCAAGAGTGGTAACTCATTTACCAGTCACCGTTTCCACGGTAAGACCAAGAAGCAACGTCGTCAATTACGTGGCTTGAGCATGATGGACAAGTCCAACGTAAAGCGTTACAAGAAGTTACTGCCATTCAAGTAAACTTCAATCATTCAAATAATACATATACGTAGGAGGATTTCAACATGCGAGTTAAAGGTGGAACTGTTACGCGCGCACGTCGCAAGCGCATCATGAAGTTGGCAAAGGGTTACCGTGGTTCTAAGCACCGTCTTTTCAAGACTGCTAAGGACCAAGTAATGAAGAGTTACGTTTACGCTTTCCGTGATCGGAAGGTCAACAAGCGTAAGTTCCGTGAACTCTGGATTGCCCGGATCAACGCTGCTGCGCGGATCAACAACATTAGCTACAGCAAGCTGATGCACGGTCTGAAGCTGGCTAACATTGACATCAACCGGAAGATGTTAGCTGACTTGGCTGTTAACGACCCAAAGGCATTTACTGCCATCGTTGAAGAAGCCAAGAAGGCCCTCAACTAAGACTTAAATTGAGCCACCCATCCCTTTATACCGATGGGTGGCTTTTTTAATCGACCGGGTTATCAGATCAATTGAAACCCGTCTGAACAATCGTTATAATTAATCTAATACTGCATTACGAGGTGCAATCTTGTTAGAAAAATTTAAACCAACCTGGATGGTTAAGAATATCTACCAGGTCTCACCACAAGAATTACGCGCTAAGGGTATTCGGGCCGTGTTCAGCGACCTGGATAATACTCTGATTGCTTGGAATAACCCTGATGGGACACCAGAATTGCGGCAGTGGATGGACGAGCTTCATACGGCCGGGATCCCGCTGATTGTGATCTCAAATAACAGTAAGCAACGGGTCGCAAAGGCAACGGCCAACCTGAAATTGCCCTTTATTTCGCGGGCACTTAAACCCCTGAGCTTTGGAATCACGCGGGCCCGGCGCAAACTCGGTCTGAAAAAGCACGAGGTGGTCATGGTTGGGGATCAGCTGATGACTGACGTAGCGGCGGCCAACCGGGCTGGCGTTTACAGTATCCTGGTCCAGCCTTTGATCAATACTGATAAGTGGGTCACCTGGCCGAACCGCTTTATGGACAATCTGGTTGAGAAAAAACTGAAGAAGAAATATCCAAATTTAAAATGGCAGGAGGGATTGAATAAATGAGCGAACAAGACGAAGAATTAAGGTGTATCGGGTGTGGCGCGGTCATCCAGTCCACGGACCCGGACGCTCCCGGCTACACGCCCCGGTCGGCGGTAGAAAAAGGGCTGGCAAGCAATGAACTGTATTGCCAGCGCTGCTTCCGGCTGCGGCACTATAATGAAATTGCGCCAGTCTCCCTTTCTGATGACGACTTTCTGAAGCTGCTGAGTCAGATTGGTCAAGCCAAGGCCTTAATTGTTTATGTAGTCGATATCTTTGATTTCAACGGTAGCTTGATTCCGGGGCTGCACCGCTTTGTTGGAGATAACCCCGTCCTGTTAGTTGGGAACAAGGAAGACCTCCTACCGCACTCACTTCGGCGTCCAAAACTGCGGGACTGGATCCGTCAGCAGGCCAACATTGCGGGGCTGCGGCCAATTGATACGGTCTTAGTTTCTGCTAAGAAGAATCATCAGATCGACGAACTCCTGGACACGATCGAAAAGTACCGGGGTGACCGGGACGTCTACGTGGTTGGGGTTACCAATGTTGGTAAGTCAACCTTGATTAACCGGATTATTAAGCTGCGGACCGGAGTTAAAGACCTGATCACGACGTCACGGTTCCCAGGGACGACCCTGGATGAGATCGAAATCCCACTGGATGACGGTCACCGCCTTGTTGATACGCCAGGAATCATTCATCCCCACCAGATGGCCCATGTACTATCACCGAAGGCTCTGAAGCTGGTGGCACCGCAGAAGGAGATTAAGCCCCGGACCTACCAGCTGAATCCGGAACAGACCCTGTTCTTGGGCGGGATCGCCCGCTTTGATTACCTAAAGGGTGACCGTGCGGGACTGGTGGCCTACTTTGATAATAATCTGACAATCCACCGGACTAAGTTGGCTAATGCGGATCGTTTCTACGAGAAGCACATTGGGGAATTATTGACGCCCCCAACTAAAGATGACTTGGCAGACTTCCCACCATTAGAGCGGGAGGAATTTCGGGTTCATGAGAAGAGCGATATTGTCTTTGAAGGCCTGGGCTGGATTACGGTTCCAGCCGGCACCACGGTGGCGGCCTGGGTTCCTAAGGGCGTGGCGGCATTGATTCGGCGCGCGATGATTTAATGAAGTGAGGTTTAACATGCAATTACGAGGAAAACAAAAACGTTTCTTACGGGCGCAGGCCAATCACCTGCAACCGATTTTTGCCGTTGGTAAGGAAGGATTGACCAAGCAATGGTTGGCCCAGCTGGATGGGGCCTTAGACCGGCGGGAACTGATTAAGGTCAATATCCTGCAAAATGCCGATGTCACTACGGCAGAACTAAAGGATTTCATTGAGCAACATACCGATATTCAGGTAGTGCAGTCGATTGGCCGAGTACTGGTTCTGTTTAAAGTTTCGGCCAATAAGGACCTGCGTGACCTGTCAGACCGGGTTGCTCGAATTTAAGGAAGTGTGATTATGCAGCGTTGTCGAGTATTTGCCAATCCGCAGCCACGGGTGCAGCCGGAGACGGTTTCGGCAGGGCGCCGGCACCGGGTTGGTATCTATGGTGGTACCTTTAACCCAATTCACAATGCGCATCTCCTGGTGGCCGATCAGGTTGGGCAGTCCTTGTCACTTGACCAGGTAAAATTCATGCCGGATGCCACGCCACCACATGTTGATAAGAAGACGGCGATCGATGCTGACTTGCGGCTGGCCATGATCAAGTTAGCCATCAAGGATAATCCCCTGTTTGGTATTGAAGAGAGTGAACTACGTCGGGGCGGGGTTAGTTATACCTATGATACGATGAAGAAGATGATTGAGCAGCACCCGACGACGGACTACTACTTCATCATCGGTGGTGACATGGTGGACTACCTCCCTAAGTGGCACCGAATTGATGAGCTGGTTCGTCTGCCACGTTTTCACTTTGTCGGTGTCCGGCGTCCGGGGGCTAAAAACGAATCGGCCTACCCGGTGATTTGGGTTGATGCCCCGCTGGTCAGCTTCAGTTCGACGGATATCCGGCGGCGGGTTGCCCAGGGCTTGCCGATCAGGTATATGGTTCCTGACGCAGTGGCCACATTTATAAAGGAGCATCATTTGTATCATGAATGAAGAAACAATTGAGTATACGCATCACTATATTCCGCTGACTCATGACCAGCTGGTGGACCGCCTTCGGGCTGCCTTGAAACCCAAGCGCTTCCACCATGTCCTGCGGGTTGAACAGACAGCTATGAAGTTAGCGAAGCAGAATGGGGTCGATATTGAGAAGGCTAGCATTGCGGGACTCTGTCATGACTATGCTAAGCAACGGCCAGATCAGGATTTTATCGATGAGATTCACCAAAAAGGGTTGGATCCGGACCTGCTGAACTACGGTAACGCCATCCGGCATGGCATCGTGGGTGCGGAGCTGATCAAGGACGAACTGGGAATCTGGGATGAGGACATCCTGAATGCCGTTCGTCACCACACCACGGGGGCGGCCAAGATGACGAAATTAGAGCAGGTGGTCTACATGGCCGACTACATTGAACCAGCCCGTGACTTTGAGGGGGTCGAACAGGCACGAGAGATTACAGCCCGGGACCTTGGCGCTGGGGTTGCCTACCAGACCAAGCACACCCTCAATTATTTAATTGAAAACAACAAACCAGTGTACCCAAAGACAATTGAAACCTACAATGCCTGGGTACCGGCTTACGAAGGGAAGATTAACTAGATGGAAAGCAAACAATTATTAGAGATGGTTGTTAAGGCCGCTGATGGTCGGCGGGCTGAAGACATTGTTGCATTGAAGGTTGACGAGATTAGCCCGATGGCGGACTACTTTGTTATCATGACCGGTGGATCCGACCGGCAGGTTCAAGCGATTGCCAATGCCATTATTGAGAAAGCCCACGAGAACCAGGTTAACATCGGCAGTGTTGAAGGAAAGAACCATGCTAAGTGGGTCCTGATTGACCTTGGGGACGTGGTTGTTCACGTCTTTCGGGAAGAAACCCGGAGCTTCTACAACCTGGAGAAGCTGTGGTCCGATGCGCCACTGGTCAACGTGGATGAATGGGTTAACGACTAATGATCTACCATACCTTTGCCCAACTCTACGACCAGCTCTTTGACGATGAGTTGTACCAGAAGTGGGCAACCTATACCATGACCAATGGTGGTAAGGATGCCCAACAGGTATTAGACTTGGCAGGGGGCGCCGGGCGCTTAGCAGTCCTACTCGCTAAAAAGGGCCGGGCAGTGACGGTGGCGGACTTCTCAGCCGATATGCTGAGCCTGGCTAGTCAGCACGCTGCCGCCGCAAATGTGCCCTTGACCTTAGTGGAAGCCGATATGCGTGATCTTACCGCTTTGCCTCAGTACGACCTGGTGACGTGTTTTGCAGACTCCCTGTGCTATCTGGGAAACATTGATGATGTTGAAACGACCTTCCGGCAGGTGTTTGCACACCTCCAAGCCGGTGGCCGCTTTCTTTTTGATATGATTACCCCTTACCAAACGGATGTCGTCTATCCCGGGTACATGTACAACTATGAAGATGATGACCACCAGCGAGCATTCCTCTGGCGCAGTTACCAGGATGACGACGTTAAGCATGGTGTGATCCATGACCTGGCCTTCTTCAACCGTCTGGCAGATGGCCTGTATGAGCGAATCGGGGAGACCCACTTTGAACGGAGCTACCCGTTAGCAACCATTACGGCGGCCCTGAAACGCAGTGGCTTTTCCGATGTCGTGGTGCGGGCTGACTTTGGGGCAGCGGCGCCTGATGAGCAGACTACCCGCTGGTTTTTCAGTTGTCGAAAGTAGGTGAACAGTATGCAGGCAGTTGGAATGGTGGTCGAATATAATCCGTTTCATAATGGTCACCACTACTTCCTTCGTCAGGCTAAGGCGCAGGCCGAAGCTGACGTGGCGGTTGCGGTGATGAGTGGGAACTTCACCCAACGTGGGGAGCCAACGATTGTGGATAAGTGGACCCGGGCTCAGGCGGCCTTGGAAAGTGGGGTCGACCTGGTAGTTGAGCTGCCAGTCTTCTATGCGGCCCAGCCGGCCCACCGGTTTGCGGCAGGGGCCCTGGCCATTCTGAACGCTCTCCAGGTGCACCAGGTGGCCTTCGGGGCTGAACACCCCCAGTGGGATTTTGCAGCTCTGGTGGCGGCTGAGCAACACTTTAACCAGGCAGAGTTTGACCAGTATAATGCTACCTATGCTACCCAGTTCAACCAGCAGCTGCGTGCTCAAACCGGAATAGAACTTCGTGATCCTAACGATATTCTAGCCTTTGCTTACACCAAGGCAGTGCTGGCGAATGACTACCCGATCCAGCTGACTCCGGTTCAACGACGGGAAAGTGACTATCACGATCAGCAGATTCACGGTCAGATTGCCAGTGCCAGTGCGATTCGCCAAGCGGTCACGACCGGGGGTGACTTTGCTGCGACGGTACCGCCGGTGATGGACAAAGCATTAGCCAAGGTGGATGTCGTACCCAGTTGGGACAGTTTGTACCCAATTTTGCGTAACCAGTTGATTCAGGCCCCCATTGACTATCTTGCTCAGACCTACCAGATGGCGGAAGGGCTCGAGCACCGGATGAAGGAGGTTGCCCAGCGGTCACTGTGCTTTGACGAGTTCATCTACGGGGTGAAGACAAAGCGCTATACCTATGCCCACCTACTGCGGATGTGCTTATATACGACCCTTCAGCTTAGCGAGAACGAAGTGGCTGCCCGAGCCGATCATCCCTACATCCACATCCTTGGCTTCACCGCCCGGGGCCGGGAGTACCTGCACCAGGTTAAAAAGCAGGTTCCAATCCCGCTCTTTACCAAGGTTAGCCAGGGGATGCGCGATGGCTTCTACAACCTCGACTACCGCGCCGGCAAGCTTTATCAGAACTTCACCACGGTCGAGCAGGATCTGAAACACCCACCGATTATGATTCATTAATGGCTCGTCAAGCTGTCAAGGAAAAAACATTGACAAGTATATGTGGGCCTAGTATAATTGCATACGTTGCATTAGGAGGTTAGTACGATGAAATGGTCGTTAGCTGAGTTACATCGTTATCAAGATGAACCACTTCATATTCAAAGTACTTTTGATCTGAACGCATCATTGACTAAACTATTCCCGGACATCATCTTAGCCGTTGCTCCGGTTAAGGTTGACGGGTATGTATCCTATGACGATGGGGATGCGACCATCAGCGCACATGTTACGACGACGTTGACGGTGCCATCCAGTCGTTCATTGACGCCCGTTCAGTTACCACTTGACTTTGACTTTACGGAGACGTATATTGATGATCGTTCCCACTTCTCCCGGTATGAGGATGACGAGGTTGTCTTCTTATTGAAGCGGGGTGAGACGATTGACTTTGATACCGCGTTAGCCGAGAATATCGTCGAGCAGGTACCGTTACGAGTGCTTTCTGCTGATGAGAAGGCCGGTAAGCCCATGCCGAATGGTAAGGGCTGGAATGTCATCTCTGAAGATGAATATGCCGCCAACAAGCAGAAAGATAAAAAAGTTGATCCACGTTTCGCGAAACTCCAAAAATTATTTCCTGATCAGGATGATAAAAAGTAGCGGACGGTTAAAAACCATTTGTGGATAATATTAATCCTAGGAGGTGTCAAACATGGCTGTTCCAGCACGGAAGACTTCAAAGACTAAGAAGC
>CAMCCW010000086.1 GCA_945873395.1 uncultured Lactobacillus sp.
CCTTGGTTCGTAAGAACTGCTTGTTTGCGAAAAGCGTTCGTGGAGCTGAAGCCAACGCGATTTACTACACGTTAGTGGCAACAGCGAAAACTAATAAACTAAATGTATATAAGTATTTCAAATACCTGTTTGATCGACTCTCCAACCAGAAAAGGAGCGACATTGAGGCTTTTTTACCATGGGCAGAAGAAGTGCAACAAGTATGTCATAACTAGAGAAGGGGCGTGAACCGCAAGGAACCGCGGCTCACGCCCTTTCATTTGTTTTCAATACGTATCGTTATTGACTGCTTACTGTATAATGAAGTTGTATTCTGCAAATAAATAATAGGGAGCGACTTCAAATGAATTTGCATTTTAAGCGGGTAACGAAGCTTGGGATGGCCGGGCTTTCGTTAACTGTTTGTGGGACAGTATTGCTGTTTAGCCAACTAAATGCCCAGGCGGATACAACTCAGCAGTCAACTTTGAGTAATGAAACAGATAATAATACTACAACAACGACGCCATCAACGCCGGAAAATAATGATTCGCAGCAGGTAACATTGCGGTCCGTTCAGACCAACACTAAGATGGCAATGGCTGATGCTAACCAATACAATGTCAATGCTGTAAGTACCACTAATAGTGATCAGGGGAACTATGGATCACTGGACCAGGCAACCATTACCAATGGCCAGTTAGACGTTAGTGGTTGGAACGCCAATGGTCAGGCCGATGGTCGTCCTTACCACACTATCATAGTTGTTGATCATAATACTGGTCAGGAGTTAGGCCGTCAGCAGGTCCAACCCCAGTCACGACCTGACGTTGCTCAGGCTTATCCTAATGTAGCGGGGGCAGAGAATGCCGGTTGGAAAGCATCTTTCAAGATTAATTCCACTAACTGGACCAGCCACTCCATTCAGATTGTCAGTCGTTACAGTAACGATGTCAGTGCTAACAACACCGATGCGGACTATTGGTATGCTCCGGTCACCTTTGACCAGCGCAATGAAGGTTCTTTGGATCAATGGTCATTTGCCGACGGTCATCTGACAGCGCGGGGTTGGAACGCCACCAATGCCAGTTATCAGGATCCATCTCACTGGATCATTGTCTATGACCGGACCCAGGGACGTGAGCTTTATCGTCAAAAGATAACAACGAGTGCGCGGCCAGATGTTGGAAAAGCCTATAATATCTACAATGCTAACCGTAGTGGTTGGAACTTTGACTATAATTTTGGCAGTGACCACCGCTGGCTAGACGATCAGTTGCAAATCATTTCCCGTTATAGTGACGACACCCAAAATGGTGAGGGTCACCACGTTGACTACTGGTATTCACCAATTCAGTCCGACCGTACCAATCGAGCTAACCTGGATACGGCCTCGATTGCTAATGGCAAGTTGACCCTAGCTGGTTGGCATGCTACTGACGGCTCGCAGGGACGGAGCCACCACTTTATCATCGTCTTAAATAGTAACGGTCATGAACTTGCCCGCCAAGAGGTCACGGATACTGTCCGGCCAGACGTTGCCCGTGCTTTTGAAAGTATCTATGATGCAGACAAAGCCGGTTGGCAGACGTCGTTCAATCTTCAGCCACAGATGGTTGAGGGCAGCATTCGGGTTATCAGTCGGTATAGTAGCTCCAGTGATGGTAACAGTGACTATGTAGACTACTGGTTCAATCCAGTTACCTTCAACGCCAATTACGCTGGAATCAGCACGATCAAGAATGATCATGGCCAATTAAAGATTTCAGGTTACCATGCGGCCGATGCGGCTTATGGTGAGCAAAATCACTTCCTAATCCTGTACGACCTGACGGCTAATCGGCAGGTGGCTTCAGTCAAGACCAGTTCAGCAGCGACCCCTGCGATCGCTAAAGGGCTTAGTGCCTACAATGCTGGGCAATCAGGCTTTAGCGCTGTCGTTCAGGCTCCTAATGGTATTAACAGTAGTCACCAGTATGCCCTTGTTTTACGGTATTCCGCTTCGAATACCGGTAATGGTGGCAATGGGCCACATACCGATTCCTGGCTGAGCCTCAGTCGTGATAACCATGGTTACCTTGATAGCTTTAACCTCAGCAACGGTAATCTGACGGTTAGTGGTTGGAACGCTAACGACTTTGCGGTGGTTGCTCCTTACCACTACCTGATTGTGTTTGACAATACCACTGGCCAACAGGTTGCTGCCCAGCTGGTTAATAATAGCCAGGAACGGGATGATGTAGCCAAGACATATCCAAGTATGGTGACGGCTAATCAGTCCGGCTTCAGTGCTGACTTCGGTCACTTGAATCTTCAACCAGGCCATTCCTACTCAGTGGTGAGCCGCTATTCTACCTCTAACCAGGGAAATGGTGGTACCGGTGCCGCTCAGGACCTGTGGTTGGGACCAGTGACCCTGAACCAGTCCGCGTACGCTATTGATTCAATCACCCAGAACAGCGGTTCCCTTCAAGTTACCGGATGGATGGCTAATGACCAACACCTTATTCATCCATATGCTTACATCATTGCCATGTACAATGGTAGTGAGATTGGTCGTTCACGGGTTACATTTACTAGTCGGCCAGATGTAGCACGGGTCTACCCACAGTTATATGCGAGTGGACAGAGTGGCTTTAATGTGAATATTCCGATCAACGCGCAACAGCTGAAGGACGGGCAGCTTAGCTTTATCCTGCGGTTTGCCTCTGACCCTGCCGGTAATGCTAACTACTCTGACATGCGGTCACGTAATTACCAGACAAATCTGGGGGATATCCAAGCTAGTTACGATGATGCAGCTAAGCAGATTAGGGTTAACGGTTGGCATGCGGCAATGGGCAAGACCAGTCGGCCGTACGAATATCTGATTGTCGTCGGCATGGACGGTCACGAGTTCTATCGTCAACGACTCAACAATGATGATGCTGATCTGACCAACCTTGCCGGCAGTCAAAACGCACCATGGGTAATTGATGCTGGTCACGCGGGCTTTACGACTAGTTTGCCGGTTAACAGTAACATGGACCACTGGGGTGTTCGGATTATTCACCGTTATACGAATGACCCTAATGGCAATGGAGATGCTATTGATATCACTTCACCTGAGATCAGCATTAATTCCGGCTTCCAGCACCTGAACGGTGGGACGGTCTACTACGATCCGGATCGAGGTCAACTCGCAACTGGCTGGCGGACAATTAACGGTAATCGTTACTACTTTAGTGATGGTTACCAGCACCACCCATACCCGATTAACCGGCTCGTCATGAATGACCAGCTTCGGGGCCAGATGTATACCGGGGTTAACTGGGTCGATGGTCATTGCTATGACTTCGGTAATGACGGGATTGCCCGGGCCCAACCGCAGAATGACTGGTGGTCATGGCCGTTCCCACAAGATGGGGAAGGGTACTTCTCGATTGGCCAACGTTTCGGTGCTACCGGTGCGGCTGGTCGGCGTAATGGCTATCACGATGGACTGGACTTTGGTTCCTATGATCACCCCGGTTCCGCAGTTCACGCGGTCCACGGTGGAAAGGTTCTGGCGGTCGATGGGGTCCACGACAGTCACGGGAATGTTCAATGGTGGTATGTTCTGGTCTACGATGGTCGCTACCTCTATGTCTACCAGGAGGCCTTCAGCAACCCAAGTCGGATTACCGTCCACGCTGATCAGATTATCTATCCTGGTCAGGTAATCGGTTATCGGGATACCAGTCACCTCCACTTAGGGATTAATACTAGTCCAAACTACGGCCCCGATCTTGCTCATTCTTACCAAGAAAGCTGGTCAGATCCGAGCGAGGTAACTGGTGGCGGTACCTGGTTAAACCCAGAAGTTATTTTGCGGAATAACGTTCGCTAATCTAAAAAGTAAAATGGTCGTTATGAATGTGAGATTACATTCATGACGGCCATCTTTGTGATTAATATGTGAAGATTTGTATGTTTCCCGGTCCCGTAACTTGTTTGTAACTTAAGCGTGGTAAACTAAGAGGCGATTAAACAAAAGGGAAGGTACGTTTTTTAATTATGGCAAGTGATAGTAATTCAAAAAGTAATCAATTCCGAGTTGTATTACCAGTAATCTTTACGTTTGGTGCATCACTACTTTTCTTCCAGGGAAGTGCCCAAGCTGCCGATAATAACACTGGCAATATGGCGGTGGATACTACTACACAAACCACTAATAATGGACAAAACAATAGTTACCAGAATAATAGTGTTGCTTTGCAGGCATCACAGGTAGTGCAGTCTTACGCTGTCCAAAATAATAATACGGATCCTAACCGGGGCCCCGTTGACATCAGCACTAGTGCTGCCCAGGCAGCGGCCAACGCACCAGTGGTAAATAGTCAACCTAGTGTCACTAATACGCAAGTAAGCAATGGTCAGGCCGACCCGCAAAACGCTACTTCAAGTATCGTTAGTGGTACGGGTAACATCAACACCGCGGGCCTTTCTGCTAGTCGGGTTCAGTTCCTGGAAAGTATTCACCAGGGGGCCGTTGATGGTTGGAAACAATATGGGGTTCTGCCATCATTGACCGCTGCGCAGGCCATTATTGAAAGTGGCTGGGGCCAGTCAGCTTTGACCACGCAGGGTCATAACTTGTTTGGGATCAAGGGCTCCTACAATGGTCAGTCCGTTACCATGCCAACGTACGAATACTATGGGGGCCGGTATGTCCGCATTAATGATGCCTTCCGGGCTTACCCTTCAAACTCCGATAGTATTGTCGATCATGGCCGCTTTCTCCGTGAAAATAGCCGTTACAGCAATCTAATCGGCCAACGTGATTACCGGACCGTTATCCGGTTGATCCGGCAAGATGGTTACGCTACGGATCCCAGTTACACCACTACGCTTAATTCAGTTATCCAGCGCTATAATTTAACGGCTTGGGACCAGGAAGCCTTTAATAATACTGTTAATACCGGCCACATTGATAATATTTCTGTTCAGGGTGACAACCTCAAGGTGACGGGGTGGCATGCCGCAAGCAACTATGATCAGAGCATGCACCACTTTATCATTCTGCTCGATGGGAATACCAAGCAGGAATTATACCGGCAAGAAGTACCAGGCAGTTACCGTCAGGACGTGCAAAACGCTTATCCTAATACCGCCATTTCC
Source organism: uncultured Lactobacillus sp. (assembly GCA_945873395.1). Classification (GTDB taxonomy): domain Bacteria; phylum Bacillota; class Bacilli; order Lactobacillales; family Lactobacillaceae; genus Limosilactobacillus. Next base: position 5,119 of record CAMCCW010000086.1, read on the forward strand.
GGCTGGGGTGGCTTTAGTTTGACTGTCCCTAACTCAGTGAACTTTGCTGGAAGGTCAATCCAAGTTGTTTCCCGCTATACCAGGAACACGAATGGTGAACCAAATGGTGGAGAAGACTTATGGTTCAATCCAGTCACCCTTAACACGAATGCCGGTTACCTTGATAACTTTGACATTGATGCCGCTACCAATACGCTTAACATCAGTGGCTGGCATGCCGCCGATCAGTCTGCAGGGAAGAGTCATCACTTTATTATCCTTTATGATGCAACTAAGAACCGGGAGCTTGGCCGGTACGAAGTAAAATCAACTGTTCGGAATGATGTTGCACGGGCCTATAATGCCTATGGGGCAGGCAAGTCTGGCTTTAGCCTTCGGGTAAACCTTAGTCCAGCCCTGATTGGTGACAACATTCAAGTGATTTCTCGCTACAGTGATGCTACTAATGGTGAGGGGAACCGCGTAGATTATTGGTTTGCCCCAAAGACCTTTAATGCTAATCAGTCACACTTGGATGATGTCCAGATTTCCAATAACCAAATTCGTGTAAGGGGCTGGCAAGCTACTGATGCCAGTGATAAGCAAAAGAACCATTTTGTGATTCTTTACGACGCCACGACCCACCATGAGATTGCCCGTAAGCGGGTCAATAATGTTAGCCGACCAGATGTACAACAGGCATACCCAGACATTGCAAATGCTGGAGAATCCGGTTTTGATGTAACCTTTGACTTCAATAAGGCGGCCTATGCTGGTCACCAAATCCAGGTCATCTCTCGCTACAGTGATGCCGCTAATGGTGAAGGAAACCGTACCGACGCTTGGTTTGCTCCAACGACAATTGCCAACAGTAATAAGGGATCTCTTGACAGCTTTGTTGTTCGCAATGGTCAGGTAACCGTGACCGGCTGGCAAGCGGCTGACCAAAGCTACAATGAAAGAAACCACTTCATTATCTTGTATGATGCCACGACCCATCGTGAAATTGCCCGGCAACGCGTAGCAAACTTGGACCGTTACGATGTCCAACGGGTTTACCCATCGATTTATAATTCCGCTAAGTCCGGTTTTAGCGCAACGTTTAAGCTCGACAACAGTTTGGTTAGTCATGATATCCAAGTGGTTTCCCGTTACAGTGACGCTGCTAACGGTGAAGGAAACCGTACCGATCTCTGGTTTAATGCGATTAAGCTGCCACAAAATTTGTATTAAGAGAAATAGATATATAGAAGCAGTATCTCTTTTTGATAAAGGGATGCTGCTTTTTTAGTTTATAAAAATATATTTTGGTTTACCAAAATATAAATAACTTCTAGCAAAGCTATACCTGGTATTGTAATATAAAATAGACGTAAGCACCGAATAACAACACGTATATATTTCCAAATTCAATTCTCCTATACTGATTACAAGAAATTCAGTTAGGAGATTTTTTATGGAAGAAAAGCACGAAATTATTACACCCAATTTTGTTTCGAAGTCATCTACGATGACGGCACCCATCTCTACAACATATAAGCATATTGCGGCTAAGGTGGAGTTTAATGGGGTTCGTTTGACGATCTTCAAAGGCGTCAATCCAAAACTTGCCAGTGAATTGGTAAAGGTGTTGACCGAAGATGCTCGTTAATTGGCATGCACCTAGACACATCTATCTTGTTTGTGGGAAGACAGATCTTCGTAAAGGAATTGATGGCTTAGCGATAGTAATCGCAGAAAATTATGGCTTAGAATTATACGATGACTCCCTTTTCCTTTTCTGCGGCTTTAGGAATGATCGTTTCAAGGGTTTATATTGGGAC
>CAMCCW010000087.1 GCA_945873395.1 uncultured Lactobacillus sp.
TACATTGTTACCAACCTGGAGACGGAAGCTAAGCCGGTTACGCCGGTAGCCAAAGCGGGTCAGAAGGGGCTCCGACACCACCCGACCAACCAAGGTTACCTTTTGCTTATCCTTAGCCGTCTGGATGTCCGCCGGCGTCAGGTCATTGTAACGGGTGGGGTAATAGGTCAACAGGTCGCCGACCGTGTCGATTCCCAGGGTTGCCAGGTCCTGGGCCCGTTTAGTTCCGACGCCCTTCAATTTTGTGACCGGATCCTGTAAGCTCTGCATTCCATAACCTCCCTCCTGGGTTTAGCAAAGGGGCCATGACAAAGCGGTCTTCGTCACGGCCCCGTAAGTTAATCATGTTTTAGCGTAGTCTATTCAACGGAGATCAAGTATGGGTAAACCGGTTGGCCACCGTCGTAGATCTGGACATCCAGCTCATCATCAACATCTAGGATAGCTGCCTTGATGTCTTCGGCTGTTGCGGAATCACCGTCGGCCCCGACCAGGATCGTGACCACTTCACTGTCCTCGTCCAGCATCTGCTTAACCATCTTGATGGCAGTCTCCTTCAGGTCTGGCGTGGCCTCGACGATCTTGCCGTCAACAATCCCGAGGAAGTCGTCCTTCTGGATCTCCATGCCATCGATCTTCGTATCCCGAATGGCGTGAGTCACTTCACCACTGGCCACCGTGGTCATATTTTCTTCCATGTTGGCCTGGTTTTCTTCCAGAGAGGCTTCCGCGTTGTATTCCAGCATGGCACTCATCGCCTGGGCAATCGTCTTAGTGTGGACAACCTTCGTTGGGATGTCCGCTACCTCAGCGGCCTGGTCAGCCGTCATGAAGATGTTACCGTTATCCGGCAGGACCAGGGCCTGCTTGGCGCCACTCTGATTGATGGCTTCGGTGATATCCTGGGTGCTTGGGTTCATGGTCTGACCACCGCTAATGATGTGGGTAACCCCGAGGCTCTTCAGGAGCTTAGCAATCCCGTCACCAGAAGCCACGGCAATCACGGCCGTTTCCGGTGCGGGAGCTGCTTGCTGCTTGGCCTTTTCGATTGGGCTCTCAGCTTCTTCATCATCGTGCTCCATGATCTCTTCCTGCTGCCAAACCATGTTGTGAATTTCAATGGTCTGCAGGTCACCGAATTGCTGACCCCAGCTCAAAACCTCACCAGGGTGTTCAGTGTGGACGTGAACCCGGACCACCTGATCATCGTTCAAGACCAGGAGACTGTCCCCCATCTTGGCCAGGTAGTTGTAGAAGGTATCATAGTCAAACTTCTTGGTAACCTGCTTTCCTTTGCCGATCCGCACCAGCATCTGGGTGCAGTAAGTGTACTTGATGTCCTTAGGGTCTAACTTACCCTGGACGCTCTGGTGGTCCATGGCATTAACCATCTCATCCACCTCCGCATTGTCCGGCTTGTAGTCGGCACTCTTGTCAACCCGGCCACTCAGCGCCTCATCGAAGGCCTGGAGAACAAAGACCAGTCCTTGACCACCGGAGTCCACTACACCGACTTCTTTTAAGACCGGCAACAGGTCCGGCGTCGTCTTCAGCGCCTTTTCACTGGCTTCGTAGATGGCGTGCATGATCTCCGTCAGATCGTCAGTTTCCTTGATCTTGTTAAGACCTTCCTGGGCAGACTCACGTACCACGGTCAGGATGGTTCCCTCCGTGGGCTTCATAACTGCCTTGTAGGCCGTCTTGGCACCGTTGGCGTAAGCGTCGACAAAGTCTTGGGCACTTAGCTTATCTAAACCAGCCGTGGCCTTGGCAAAGCCGCGGAAGATCTGTGATAGGATCACTCCGGAGTTCCCCCGGGCTCCCATCAGCAAGCCCTTGGCCAGGGCTGCACTGAGGTCACCAACTGCGGTGCTGTTCTCAGCCCGCTCATACTTTGCACCACTGGCCATGGATGAGGCCATGTTCGTCCCGGTATCACCATCGGGAACCGGAAAAACATTCAAAGAGTTAATGAATTCGGCATTCTTATTGAGTTTGTCGGCGGCCGCTTGGACCATCTTGCCAAATTCAAGATTCGTAATTTCTGTGACAGCCAATTAACTTTCCTCCCGTATCCAACTAGTCTTCCATTGAACGAACACCCTGGACACAGACGTTAACGGCGTCTGCCGTGATGCCGAGCATTGATTCTAGATTATACTTTACCTTAGACTGGACGCTCTTCGAAACCTCAGAGATCTTCGTCCCATAGCTCACAATAATGTTAACCTCAACGGTAATTCCATTATCCTGTTGCCGGATGACAACACCCTTGCTGAAGTTTTCACGTCGCAAGATCTGGTTAACGCCATCGCGTAACGGCTTCCGACTTGCCATTCCAACAACACCATAGTTATCAGTGGCGGCCCCGCCAACAACTGATGCAATTACATCGTTGTCGATATCAATCGTGCCCGCCTTGGTTTTAATCTTTACTGCCATTATTATGGCCTCCTTTTAAAATCGTCAGCACTGCTTAGCGCTACTCTTAAACTCACTAAATAAAAGCTAACACCATCTTACCATAGCACGTCAAGTCAGAAAAGTAACCCCTATTTTGAATTAGTTAATGGGGTTTATTAATTAGATAAAAAATAAGCCGCCCAAGATGGACGACATCATTTTTGTTTAATTAAACCCGAGTCACTTTACCGGACTTCAGTGTACGTGCTGAAACGTAAACCTTCTTTGGCTTGCCGTTAACCAGAATGGTTACCTTTTGCAAGTTTGGCTTCCAGCTGCGACGACTTGAGTTAAGGGCGTGAGAACGCTTGTTACCAAAGCGTGTCCGTTTACCGTTGATAAAATCTTTAGCCATTGGTGGTACCCTCCTCTTCTCATCTTTATTTCGTTTACGCAATAGATGCGATGTAACTCACCTAATTAATTTACCATAGCCGCCCGGTCAGTGCAAGGTTTTTCTTTCAAGTATTTTCCCTTGACACTCCCCAGGTGGTCAATCATCCCTGTCAGCACGGGCTAATCACGCGACCAGATTACCGCCACGACGCCTTCATCAAAGGAGAAGTGGTTGACCGAACTAGTGAAGCGATTGCTCGACCAGGAGAAAGGGATCGTGCTCGACCAGTTGACCAGTGGGTACTTCTCATCTGGCAGGGTCAGCCCCCGTACCGGCGTCAGACTGACAAAGGCCAGGTAGTCAAAGTCCGGCCGCCGGTGGATCGAGTAGCTTCCCGGCAAGAAGTAGCGGACAATGTTGTAGCGGTCCACCAGTTGGATCCGGGACAGGTAAGGCATGAAACGCTCCTGCATCGGTAAGTAAAGGTTAGCTAGCTCCTGATCTAACCGCGCCCCCGTGGCCCCCCAGATAGTGATCTGGTCCGGGTGAAACTTCTTAATGGCGGTCATGATCCCCAATTGGGTGTCGGTAAAGTCCTTGGCCGGTGGATATACTTCAATGTCTTTCAGCCGCTCCTTCAGGCGGGCAAATTCCGCCGGGGCCGTGGAGTCAAAGTCCCCGATCGCGGCCACCGGTTTGATCCCCCAGTCAAGCAGGAGGGTGGCGCCGTGGTCGACCCCGATCCAGGTCTCATCCTGATGTTGTCGGGCCGCCTCTGTCGGGATCTGTTCCTGGGGCCCCCCGACCATTACATTTACACGCATTACAAATACTCCTTTTCAACCGAAGATAAACGAATGGGGTTCAGCACTGTATACCGAACCCCTATCAATGACAACCAGCATTACGCCGGTCAATGTTTAATTACTTGGTTGCTTCGTGCATTGCTTCAACCCGTTCTGCAGGGTCATCAGCGTTGAAGACGTAGGAACCAGCAACAGCAACCGTGGCACCAGCCTTGTAGCAGTCAACAACAGTCTTGTTGTTAACCCCACCATCGACTTCGATGTCAAAGTTGTAGCCCTTTTCCTGCTTGATGGCGTTCAATTGAGCAATCTTGTCAACCGTCTCTGGCAAGAACTTCTGGCCACCAAAGCCAGGGTTAACCGTCATAACCAGCACTTGGTCAACCATGTGCAGAACTGGTTCGATCATAGCCACTGGCGTACCAGGGTTAATAACAACTTCGGCCTTCTTACCACCGTTCTTGATGATTTGCAGGGCACGGTGGATGTGTTGGGTAGCTTCAACTTGAACCCCAATGATGTCGGCACCGGCATCGATGAACATTGGCAGGATGTGCTCTGGGTTTTCAACCATCAGGTGAACATCCAGAACCATCTTGGTGATTGGACGAATGGCCTTCACAAAGCCTGGTCCGTAAGAAATACTTGGTACAAAGGTACCGTCCATGACATCGATGTGCAGGTATTCCGCACCGGCCTTGTCAACCTTTTCGATATCCTTTTGCAGGTTTACGTAGTCGGCACTCAAAATTGATGGTGCTACTTTAATCATTCTAAAAACTCCCTTATTTCTTGTAGTTTGGTTTCTGGTTGGCGATTAACTCATGAAACTGCAGGTAATCGTCATACCGGCTCTTCATGATTATACCATTCTCTAAGGCGTCTTTCACTGCACAATGCGGTTCTTTGATGTGCAAACACCCCCGAAACTTACACTGGGGAGCGAGCTGCCGCATTTCTGGGAAGAGGCCCGGCAATTCTTCGACCGTCATGTCAAAGGTCTCGTAGGACGAGAAGCCCGGCGTATCGGCAATCAAAGCACCGTTAACATTCAAGAGGCTGACCTTCCGGGTGGTATGCCGACCCCGCTTCAGGGCTTGGGAAATCTCCCCCGTCGCCAGGTCTAAATCTGGGGCTAGGTGGTTAAGGAGGGTCGACTTACCGGCCCCGGTCTGGCCCATCATGGTCACGATCTTACCGTTTAGCAGGTCCTGCAGTTGGGTCAGCTGGTCATCAGCAAATGGCTGGGGCGCACAGAAGACATGGTAACCAATCGCCCGATAGCCAGCCGCCACCTGGTCAATCTGCTTGTATTCTTCTGCACTCAACAAGTCGGTCTTGGAGAAGTAGATCACGGAAGTAATTCCCTGTCGCTCCAGCGCAATTAGTTGTCGGTCTAAGAGGTTCGGTGAAAAGACCGGTTGGGTTGCCGCGGTCACCACCACCGCCGCATCGACGTTGGCCACCGGCGGCCGCACCAGAGAGTTTTCGCGTGGTAAAACCTTCAATAAGTAGCCATCCTCAAACTCAACGTGGTCACCAACGATCGGCTTGATCTTGCGCTTGCGGAAGTTTCCCCGTCCCCGGGTCCGAAAGATCTCGCCATCGCTAATGACATCGTAAAACCCACTCAATGATTGTTGAATCGTTCCTGTCTTCAAGTTACGCCTCACTCTCTTATCCTGTAATGTTCGTTGCACTCATGATTGTCCGCCCATTACGAACAACCCGGTAAGCCCCCATCTGGCCGTTCTTCAAGGTAAACGGCACATTAATGGTGGTCTCCTGATTAATTGTGATGTCTTGGTACTCCATCGTCATGTTATGGTTAGCATCACGAATGTAGACCTGCACCCGGTTTTCCCGCTGACCACCATTACCATCAAACGGAATGTTGATCTGGATATTAGTGGTCTTGGTCTGATTGCCAGAGTTAGCAATCGTGACCGTCAGCGTATCACCATGGTTGAGACTCATCCCCGCCTTAGGAGTCTGACTGATCACGTGGTTAGTGGCAATCGTCTTCGACTTCTTCTGCTGAGTCGTCAGCTGCAGGTTGTGCTTATTAGCAAACTGCTGGACAACACTGACATCCTGGTTAGTGAAGTCCGGAATCTTAATGTTCTGCTTACCAGCACTCACTTCAAAGTCAATAATGCTGTTATTGGGCTTGATGACTGTTCCCTTACGGTAATTCTGCTTCATAATCGTACCGGCATCGACCGTATCAGAGTACACCATTCGTCGGTGAACCCGGAAGCCCTTCTGCCGAAGCATCTTAGCAGTCTCATCGTAGTCACGGCCGACATAGCGGCCCATTTTCAATTGGGATACCCCAGTGCTGACTTTCAGATTAATACTGCTGTTAACCCGCGTCTTGGCGCTCGGTCCCGGTTGCATGCTAATGATGTGGTTTTTAGCGACATTTTGATCATGGACCCGGGTGATGTTGCCGACCCGCAGTGACTGCTTTTTCAAGCGCTGTTCGGCCTGCAGTGGTGTCTGTCCCTCAACGTCAGGAATAATCACCTGCCGCAAGAGGAACCACCAACTGCAACCAGCAACAACTGCCACAACTACCAAGATGAGTACCAACATGACCTGGTGACGGTAGCGGTGCCAGCGACTTGGCTGCTTCTTAGCGGGTTCCTTAGCTGGGGTTGTCGATTGCCCCTCTTCAGCCGCCTTCTTGTAATGCGGTAGCTTATTCAACGGCAGGACCTTGGTCTCGCCATTGTCATCATGCTTAATCACCAGCCGCGGTTCTTTCGCCCTAGCTGGGTCAAGGGATGTCTTCAGATCGTCGGCCATCTGCTTCACGTTCTCGTAACGATCAATCGGATCCTTAGCGGTTGCGCGAATCACCACGTTCTCCAGTGGCTGGGGAATGCGTGGATTAACCGAACGAACCGAGGGAATCTCCTCCCGGAAGTGCTTAATGGCAATTGAAACGGCATTCTCGCCCTCAAATGGGACCTTCCCAGTTAATAGTTCATATAGGATGATCCCCAGCGAATAAATATCTGATTTTTTCGTCGCGATACTTCCCCGGGCCTGTTCAGGTGAAAGATAATGAACCGACCCCATCAGGGTATTAGTCTGTGTCAACGAATTCTGGGAGACCGCGACGGCAATCCCAAAATCCGTAATCTTTATATTTTTGTTTTCATCGATCAAGATATTCTGTGGCTTAAGGTCCCGGTGAATGATCCCATGGGTGTGAGCCGCCTCAACCGCCGACAGAACCTGCTCCATGATATCAATCACCTGGGGCAAGGCAATCGGGTAGTGG
>CAMCCW010000088.1 GCA_945873395.1 uncultured Lactobacillus sp.
CAATGTCATAGCGATATGGAGCGCGTAAGTTTTCTGTCATGTTGAATCCATCCTTTCAATGCTAAATGAGAATCTGATGAGATCTCGGGAATTAAAAAATCCCGAAGAACAGCCCAATCGGTTGTTCTTCGGGACGTTAATGATTGTCATTAATTAACGTGTTACCACCCTAATTCGGTATAGCCTCACAACTACACCCTCGTTGGGTACACCTCTACCGGTAGACCCAGGCGCTGTACCGGGCGCCACCCGGGAGTTGCTTACATGACTGCTCGCAACTCGCTTTTGCTCCAAGACCATCTTCACATTCCTGAGCAGCACCGGTTCTCATCAGCGCGGTTCTCTGTAACTGCATTAGAATGTTACTCATCTTTTCTAAGCATTCTTTAATTTGATTGTCATTATAATATAACGGTTCTTAGAATAATGCAAGGCTAAATTTCACTTTTTTAAAAATAAAAGACCGCCCACTGGGAATATTTTCCGTGGGCGGCAAGATTACTGATTACAATGGCAAGTCGTCAAACAAGGAGTCAAGATCATCATCATCTATCTCCGGGCCATCATTATCAACCCGGTGTTCGCCAGGCAGCTGCTGAAGGATGGTCGATAACTTGGGCCATGATAATGCCGGTTGTGGTGTCTGGTAGGCTTGATTAATCGATAGACTTTCTGGACGATAATTGGGATGGTCGTGGAAGTCGTAACGGTCCACTGGTACCAAGTATCCGCTGACGTCCAGCAGGAAGGTGCTCTCCCCCAGTTGGCGAATGGCCTGGGCGTCGCGGTTGAAACGGTCGGCCGCCGTCTTGGCCATCGTCAGGTCGGTGGTTCCCGTCATCAGGTAGGCCCCACAGTTACCGATCACGCTCCCCGCATTCTCGCCGAACTTCGCCGCCAGTTGTGATTCATCCTGAACCATCATACACAGCGAGATATTACGACTCCGCGCGGTTGCCAGGTAGTCATCAAAGTGGGGAACCTGAATGTTTTTAAAATCATCCAGGAAGAAGCGCACCTTAGTCTTCAGCCGATTGGCGGGCATTTGAAAGGCATGGTGGTACAGGAAGCGGAAGAGCTGCGCGTAGAAGACGTTAGCGATGAAGTTCTTGGCGGGGTCAGCATCATCGTACAGGACAAACATGGCCGTCTTAGGCTTGAGAAGACAGCTGAAGTCCAGCTGGTTGCTGGCCAGTAGGTGGTCGACGTCACTGAGCATGTACGGCGATAGGGCAGTCCCCAGGATGCCCACGATGCTGCTCCAGGTTCTTTGCGAATCCCGGCTCCGGGTAATGCTGTTCCACATCCGGAGGGCAACTGATTGCGGATTCTGCTTCTCAACCCAGGAGAACAATCGCTCCCCCAGACTGACCGGGATCGGACTGCCGTCATCATATTCGGCATGATCAAAGTGGTACTCACCAACTGCCGGTGAGCAGCCGAGTGATGCCAGGACCGCATTGACATCCTCATCGAGGCGGTCAATGAGTTCAAACAGGCGGGTCACCGTTCCCATCGTCTGCTCATCAGCGGGCAAGAATTCCTTGGCAAACATGATCAGCGACGCTAGCAAACTGGCTGGCGCGTTAGTCCAGAAGGGGTCGTCAAACTTGCCATGACCGTCATCCTGCCCCGTGACATCAGCGGCAACTACCTGATGAGCAAATGAGACCACTTCCATCTGGCTTTGCATGTAGTGAAACGGGTTGTAGGTCATCGAGTGCTGAAGGTCAACCAGGTTCAGCACCTGCAGCCGGTAGCCCTGGGCCTGCAGACTGCGACCGGTGTCGGCCAGGATATCGCCCTTGGCATCCGCAACCACATAGTTGGCGTTGGCCTGCAGAACATTGGGTTCAACAAACGAGTAAGTTTTACCAGTCCCGCTGGAGCCCACCACCAGGGTATTATCATTTCTGGCGTGGTGAAAGTCGATCGGTAGGTAAGCCTGCTTACCAAAGATAGTGGCATCTTGCTGATAGCGGTCTTTCCATGGGGTTGGGGTCGGTTGTTTTGTCGAATTGTTAAAACCAATCATTTGCATATATATTTCCTCCATTCACTCGAAAAGCTGGCCATTGCAACGAAAAAAGCAGTATTACACAAAAGAGCCATATTATGAGAGTTCTATTGGTTCAGGAAGGTACAATAAAATAACACAAACGGGCATACACTAAGCCCCTTCATGTGACTCTATCGACAGAACCTTTCCCTAAATATTGCGTTCTTAATTAACGCACCAAAAATAAAACTTTCATAATATGGTTCTTTAAATTGTAATACTGCTATGCAGGCGAGAAATCTCACCCACAATCTTATTCTACTACATTACCGCTTAAATACAAGTCTTAAGCAAAAAAATCGGCTACCAATATTGGTAGCCGATTTCATTACGTAATCAAGTTATCTTAACATTATACAAGTGGAATTAATTGCATATGCTAAATTAAGTATTATTATGCATTAACAACGGATAAATTGCAAGCGGAAATTTTAATTTTGCTCAAATAACTGAAAATGCCATCCCCCATAACGGTGAGATGGCAAGAATTTATTAAGCCTCAAAGACATCCTGTTGCTTACCAGTCAAGGTAATCTTATCAAGGCCATTGTTTAATTTGTAGTGGTCTGCGTCGACTTTTTCTTCACGATAGCCCGCCCGGACAAAGGCATCCGTCAGGTTAGTCATGAATTTCTGTCCGGCAGCAGCAGATTCATAGATCATCTGGTCAAGGTACATTGGTTGATCAGCACTTTCCCGGATCAGGGTGATCAGGTAAACCTGCTTGCCCGTCTTGTCAATGTCAGCGGTATTTTGCATTAATGACATTATGCATCCCCTCCTAACATCAATTATACCTATAATTCAGCAATAACCAAGCCTTTGTCAGTAATTATTAACCAAAAAACTGAGATGATCAGAAGTTCAGCCGAATCTGCAAGGAACCCGTTTCGACCATCGAGCCCAAGCACTTCATTGCCAGCGCGTATGCCTGCTGAGCAGTCTGGTCGTTAGCGGCTCCCAACTTAGCCTGGAGCTGCTCACCGTCGAGTTCAGCGGCAGCGGTATCCGTGGTCAGCAGGACGTGCCGGCCAGCGGCAATGGTGTTCTGCTTCATCTCTTCAATGGCCGCCTCGTAACGCTTTGGATGCTCATCACCGATCGTTGCCAGGGTGTGGGTCATCCAGTACATATTGCTGATGTCGTAGTGCTCCTTGGTATCACGGTAGGCCGCCGGCGTGTCCGTCACATTCGTGTAGAACGGAGCCAGCGCGTTATAGGCGTTTGGCCCAAATGCTAGCCAGCAGATCCCGGCCAACTTTGCGGGTACGTCTGACCGAATCTGCAGGATGTGCACTTCGGAGTTCCGCTGGAGACCAATTGGCCGGAAGGCATGTTGCTGGGCTGTCGTCCCTAGGTCACTGTAAGGATCGTATGGTGTGTGCTGGTAGTGAGAACTCAGGGCATACTTAACATCTTCAATCGTCAGCAGATGTTCTGGCTTACGAGCAAATGGCAGGTCTGGGTCATCCGGCTGTGGATTGGCGCTCGGGTTGAAGAGCCGTTGGACGTACCACTGCCGCGGAATGTTGTAACGATAATCTGAATCACTGTGACTACCGAAGATATGGCGGAGGTTATAGCCATCCCCACCACTATCAATGTCCAGATGGTGGTCAATGATTAATTGCTCCAATCCCTCAGCAGCCATTGTGTCTGGTGACTGGAAGTCGAAGTCCGTGACGGCAAACCAGTTGGGTGCCACCACGTAGCAATCGTCGGGAACCCGCTGGGCAACCCACTGGTGTCCGCCGATGGTTTCCATGTACCAGACCTCATCCTTATCCGAGAAGGCCACCCCGTTGGACTCGTAGGTACCATACTTACTGAGGTACTTGCCCAGCAGTTGAACCCCTTCACGTGCCGAATGAATGTATGGTAAGACGAGGGTTACCAGGTCTTCTTCGCCGACTCCCTGCTTGACCAGCGGATCGATCCCCAATACCCGGGAATTGGTCGTACTGGTTTCAGTAGCGGACATAGTGACGTTGGCCGCGTTAATGCCGGCCTCACCCCAGATCCCCATCTTCTTGGCGACGGATGGAATTTCTGGTACAGCCGTATACCGCATCGGATTGGCAGGCAGGTCAAACTCGGCCTTATTTGTTACCGATTGGTACTGGCGTGGCTGTTGATCCGGCTCCACTACAATGAACCGCTTAGGGTTGAAAGCATGGCCGAAGTCCTCATTCCGGGCTACCAGCGTTGAACCATCCGCAGTGGCCTTCTTACCGGCTAAAATTGTTGTACATGGCATAAATAAGATCTCCTTTTTATCCAACTAACATCAAAACTACCTTCATTGTAGTCGCTTAATAGACACTTCTCAAATGATCGGGAGCAAAAAACGACCCGGATCCATGATCCAGGTCGTTTAAGTAGTTAGATATGATTAGCCTTCGAAAGCCTTCGTCAATGGTGGAACCACTTGCTTCTTCCGGGAAACAACGCCAGGAAGGTTCATCCGGTTGTTGTCACCAAGCTTGTGACCGAATGCTTCCTCAACCTTGTCAGTGTCGTCACCAACAACCAGCAGTTCAGAGTCGCTGTTCAGGATGTTCGTAGCGATCAGAATGAAGAGTTGGTAGCCATTGGCATCCATCAGTTCATGCATCTTCTTTTCCAGATCCGCTTGACGCTTGAAGACGTCGTCCAGTTCAACAGCGTTAACTTGGCCGATCCGCATCTTGGTGCCACCAAGTTCGAAGGTCTTGGCATCACCATCAACAATGGTAGCGTCATCCTTGGCGTCAACATTGGCACCAGCCTTCAGCATTTCAACACCGTACTTCTCGTAGTCGTCCACACCGGCAACCTTAGCCAGGTACTTAACAGCTTCCCGGTCATGGTCAGTGGTCGTTGGGGAGTTGAGCAGCAGGGTATCGGAAATAATAGCAGAAAGCATCATTCCAGCCAGGTTAGCAGGAATGTCAATGTGCTTTTCTTGGAACATTTCCGTCAGGATCGTGCTGACACAACCGTAAGGACGTAAGGTTGCCCAGAGTGGTTGGGCCGTGTTGAAGTTGGCCAGACGGTGGTGGTCAACCAGGTGCGTAACCGTAACCTTATCGATGTCGCTGACACTCTGTTGTGGTTCATTGTGGTCAACCAGCATTACCTTGTCGACTTCGTTAGCAACCGTCTTAACAACCCGGGGTGCCTTCATCCCGAACTTGTTCAGGGCAAACTTGGTTTCATCGTTTGGTTCACCAAGCGCAACCGCTTCAGTCTCGTAACCCAATTGATTTTGGAAGTATGAGAACGCCATTGCCGCCGTGATCGCATCAGTATCTGGCTTTTGGTGTCCAAAAACTAACTCTTTATCCATAAAAGATTCCTCCTGTTTGTTCACATTTTGCACCGATCCATTCCGTGCGTGAACCAGTCTCTAATAGCCATTTTATCATGAAGCCGGTAAACGTGCACAGCTTTCTACCGGTTTGTCAGATATTCTTTAAGAACCGCCCACATCTTTGCATGCTGTTGATTGAAGAAGTGTGGTGATTCGTGCATTCCAAAATACCTGGTCCTAACCGTCTCACTCGGCTTGGTCGGATACTGGTGCTCGGTCACACGACGCACCAAATAAAAGGCATTGACGGGTTGGACCACGTCACCATTGGGATAAGTGTAGGTATCGCTGTCTAAGATTTTCAACAAATGTTGTGGCGTGACTGCGATCCCAGCATCTTCCTTAAACTCTCGAATTAGGGTCTGAGAAAAGGTTTCGCCAAACTCCATGTAGCCACCGGGAAATCCCCAGTCGCCGGTGTCAGCTCGCTCCTGGAGCAGAACCTGCCCCTGCTCATTTAGCAAGGCACCAGATGCGCTGGTCATAATGAGAGGCCGATGACCAACCAATTGCCGAATTTCCTTAATGTATGCCATACTCCATCCCCCATTTCTATAAATCACACGTGGTCGCAAAGAAACGGTCCACACTGGCTTTATACGCAATCGCTAGAGCTAAGTGATGCAGCATTTTCTGCTGATCGGTCCGAACGGTCGGTGACGGCAATGCCTGACCGGTAAAGGCCGTCTGGACCGCCGCCTCTAGTTCCTGGCAGAAGTAGTCATAAGCATCGATACGGTTAAAACGACTATTCTGCTGGATGCGTACGGCCACCCTGAGATCGGCCAGGGGTAGGATGTTCTTGGCGACCGCAATAAACGCCAGGTCCGCCAGCTGCTCCTGACCATACAGTTTCTTAACGGGCCGGTCAACTAGGTGGTGTTTGACGTAGTTACTGACCATTGCGCTGGTCAACCGGACATCCTCCAGCGGGGATAATTGCTCATTCAGGTAGTCCGTCACCTGTTCTAAGTACAGGCCCATTGTCGGCAGCTCCGCGTACCGGGGCATCTGTAACACAAGCTCTCGTGCTTGTTCCATACTCATTCCTCATTTCAGCGTCCATTGGCGCAAGTTTTAGTTAACCGCAGGCGTCTCCTGCAGAATGTTGGTCTGCTTGAGACGGATCTTAACCGGGGTCCCCTGAGTATCGGTATCGATGACGAAGGTCCCGTTCGACTTTACCGATCCCAGGTGGTGGTCATTAACCGCAATGTCTTGGAACATCGGCCGGTCAGTGATCACCTCAAAGTTACCAGCAAAATCGGCGTCATAAGCCAGAAAGTCGGCAATCTGGTGAGGATTTCGTTTCAAGCGGTGCAGGACCAACTCACCCCGTCGGGAACGAGCCCCGACTTCAATTTCATCGAGTGGCATCTCCTTGAAGGCCCCCCGCTGAGTGATGGTGGCAATCCGTTGGCCGTCCGTTACCAGGGCCAGGTCTACCA
>CAMCCW010000089.1 GCA_945873395.1 uncultured Lactobacillus sp.
TCAGTATTATTTATTTGAGTCCAGTGGCTAACTTATTCTTGAAATTTAGGATCATTATTCAGTATGACTAATTCGGCAAAAAAGTTTGGCGAACGTTTTTCCTGTTTATAAACGTTTGATTTAATGGAAAGGAGAACATCACAGTGCATTTTGATCTTGCCAGTGGCGTGGGTCTCCACGTTATTCCCACCCAGCAATTTAAGATGACGCACGTTCTGATTACATTTACTACTCCCCAGACTCGTGATAACGCGACGGCTCGTAACCTTCTGGCTAACCTCTTGGAGACTAGTACCCACCGTTACCCGACGCAGACGGCGCTGGCCCGGCAACTCGCAAACCTTTATGGTGCTTACGTCGGCATGGGGGTTGGTCGGGTTGGACGTCTCCATACGATGCGCCTGCGGGCAAGCTTTGTTAACGACCAGATTGCGGGAACCAACCTTTTTGACCAGGTAGTTGACCTGATCAATGAGATCCTGTTTCATCCATTAATTGATGACAACGAATTCGATGGCCCGACCTTCCGGATCCAGGCCCATAACCTGGAGCAGACCATCACGGCCTTGTACGATGACAAGCAATTCTATGCTAACCGGCAATTAATGAACCTCTATTACCCGAATAATTCAATTATGCGGGTACCAAGTTTTGGCCAGGTAGCGGATCTGGCTAAACTGACGGCCCAGAATCTAGTAAAGGTATATCAAGACATGATTGAGCATGACCGGGTGGACATCTTCGTGTTGGGGGATGTTGATCCAGCCACGGTTAAAGAAGCCCTCAGTCAGCTTCCCTTTATTCCCCGTCAAGTAAATACCATGCGGCCTTTCTACCAGCAGGAGCTTTATCCGACTGTTCAACGGCAGGTTGAGCATCAGCCGGTGGTTCAGGCTAAGTTGAATCTCGGTTATCAGCTGCCTGTTTACTACCAGGATGATAATTACTATGCTGGCCTCGTCTTTAACGGTTTGTTTGGTGGTACCCCGTACTCTAAGCTTTTTACTAATGTTCGGGAGAAGGCCAGCCTAGCCTACTACGCGACGAGTCGGCTCCTGCCATTTACCGGCTTCTTGGGAATTCAGACCGGGATTCAGGCAGGGGATGCTAAGCGAGTTGAGGATTTGATAGCTCAGCAGCTAGCCGACCTTTGTGCGGGCAAATTTAGTGCTGGACAACTGGCTGAAGTACAGGATAGCTTAGTCAATCAGTACCGTGCTAGCCACGATCTGGCTAATAACATCCTGGGTCGTGAACTCCTGCGGGCCTTATTAAACTTACCACCGGAAACGGCAGTGATTGAGAAGGTCAACGCGGTAACCGCGGCAGATGTTTCTCGGGTGGCCAAGATGGTGAAGATGCAGGCGATTTACTTATTGAGTGGTGAGAAATAGACAGATGGATAGACAAACGTATCAAGAATTTAATCGGACAATCTATCGGCAGCGGCTTGCAAATGGACTACTCGTTCAGCTGCTACCAATGCCAGGCTTTCAAAAGACCTACGCGACATTTTCAACGGATTTTGGCTCAATTGACAACCACTTCATTCCGTATCATGAGCAGGAGCCGGTGCGGGTTCCTGATGGGGTGGCTCACTTTCTTGAACACAAGATGTTTGAGAAGGCTGATCACGATGCCTTTGATCTATTCGGTAAGCTCGGAGCTGACTCCAACGCTTACACCAGCTTTACACAGACCAGCTACCTCTTTTCAACCACCAGTCACCTGCACGAAAATCTGGATGTTTTGCTTGATTTTGTGCAAGATCCTTACTTTACTGCCCAAACGGTTCAAAAGGAGCAGGGGATCATCGGCCAAGAAATCAAGATGTATGACGACGATGCCGACTGGCGACTCTACCTGGGACTGATTGGTAACCTGTATCCACATGATCCGATGCGTATTGACATTGCGGGAACCGTGGAGTCGATTAGTAAGATTACCCCGGAGATCTTGATGCAGAGTTACCGGACCTTCTACCAGCCGGAGAACATGAACCTTTTTATCGTTGGTAACCTGGACCCCGATGAGACACTGGCCTGGATTGAACAGAATCAAGATGCCAAGAACTTTTTGCCAGCCGAAACACCGCGGCGGCTGTTTGAGTTGAACGACCCGACTGCCCATGATGTTATCCCGTTCCGTTCGCTGACGATGAACATTGCCCGGCCTAAGGTGATGGTGGGGCTGCGGGGAATCAAGACATTTACCGATGGTCGTGAGCGGCTGCGCTATAAGCTAGCGGTTGACCTTCTGCTAGATGTCCTGTTTGATGACACGTCAGACAACTACCTGCGGCTTTATAACAACGAAATTCTTGATGATTCCTTTGGCTATAGCTTTGAGATGCAACGCGGGTTCCACTTTGCCTACTTCAGTTCGAATACTGACCAGATGGAACGCTTTGCTGACGAGATTGTGGCAATTTTGGAAAGCGCTGATAAGCAAATTGATGCGGCTCGAACGCGCTTTGAGGGCATCAAGCGGGCTGAACTTGGCCGCCTGATTGGCCTGATGGATTCTCCAGAAGCCGTCGCTAATCGCTATGCTGGTCGTCTTTTTGACGGTGCTAACCTAATGGATGAAATTCAGATGCTGAACTCGATTAACCTGGAGGACCTTTACCAAGTGGCCAAGGAGTTTATTACCCCACAGGGAATCTCGGTCTACCAAGTTGTTCCGCATCACCAATAACGATACTTTTTCTTAACTTCAGTTCTAAAGAGAACATGATATAATGTCCAAGGATAAGCGAATAATTAAAATGGAGATAAGCTAATGAGTGAAAACAATAGCGAACAACAAAAGCATGTTGAGATTGGTAAGAAACTGCAGAAGGCTCGTCAGGCCAAGGGGTACACGCTAGACGACCTCCAGCAGATTACCAAGATTCAAAAGCGATACCTGATCGCAATCGAAGACGAAAAGTTTGACGAGCTGCCGGGTGATTTCTATGTGCGGGCCTTTGTCAAGCAGTATGCAGATACGGTCGGCCTTGACGGTGATGACCTGCTGAAGGAATACGAAGACGACTTGCCAAAGGCTAAGACGGCCGAGTACTCCGACCATATTGCTCAGGCAGTCGAATCGCGGGCCAGTCAGCGAAAGACGATTGGTAACCAGGTCAGCAAGAGTCGTCGGTATGTCCCAACGATCATCATTACCGTGGTGATCATCCTGGTCCTGGCGGCAATCTGGTTTACCGCGATTGCCCGGAGCCACCGGGATTCTTCTACCCGGATTGACAATAGCTCTGTCTCCGTTTCAGGTGAGAGCCGGAAGAAGGCTTCTTCATCTAGCAAGAAAGTTGTTAAGAAGACGGCCAAGGATACGATTAAGCTCAAGCAGACTAGTCGGAATGATACCAGTGTAACTTACACGGCTGACAAGCTTACCGCTGACACGACCCTGCAGATTAACCCAGCCGACCGGGCATGGATGCAGGTTCAGGCTAACAATAACAACTTGTTAAACCGGACACTAAATGCCAACGAGAAGACCAGTGTTAAGGTTGCCAAGGATACGACTAGCTTGGTCATCACAGTCGGCAATGCTCGTTCTACCAAGTTGCGGATTGGTAACCAGACGATTGACTTTACTGAAAACGGTCGTTACCAGAATACCCGGACGGTTACAATTAACTTCGGTAACCAGCAATCCAGTAGCTCCTCATCTTCATCCAGTAGTACGACGAGTACCGGGAGTAGCCAACGACCATCAACAAGCAGTAGTGTCGCTAGTCAGCAGGTAACCACCAATACCGCTAACCGGCAGTCCACGACGGCGACCTCAAATGCCAATAACCAACAACAGCAGACAAATACGCAGACGCGCTAATTGGAGGATGAGACTTTGAATTTACCTAATAAATTAACCGTTGTCCGGTTAATCATCATTCCATTTTTCTTGATTTTGATGGTGGTACCATTTTCATGGGGGAGTGTAACTTTCTGGGGAGCTACAATCCCGGTTGCTCAGCTGATTGCAGCTATCCTGTTTATTGCAGCAACGATCACCGATAATCTGGATGGGCGGATTGCCCGTCGCGACCACCTGGTAACGAACTTCGGTAAGTTTACCGATCCATTGGCTGATAAGTTACTCGTCATGACGGCTTTCATTGTTCTGACGGGTAACCAGGTTGTGCCATCGTGGGTCACGTCGATCATTATCTGGCGTGAACTGGCCGTAACTGGCCTACGCCTTCTGCTAGTTGAACAGAGTGGGATCGTACTGGCCGCCAAGATGCCTGGTAAGATCAAGACGACGACGCAGTTCATTGCAATTATTTTCTTACTGCTGAACAACGTGATCTTTGCGATCTGGGGGATTCCGTTTGGTCAGATCATGCTCTACATCTGCCTGTTCTTCACGGTTTACTCTGGGGTTGACTACTTTATCCAAGGACGGGGTGTCTTCTCCGACGGTTTCAAGTAAAATAATAAAGCTGGTGAGATTTTCTCCCAGCTTTTTTTAGTATGACGGATTATAATTTACGTATTAACTATATAGGGGTGGATAGTATGAATGCTGAGATTATATCGGTTGGCACTGAGATTGTGCTCGGCCAGATTGTCAATACGAATGCACCATTGCTTGCCCGGCAGTTATCGACGCTTGACATCACGGCGGACCGTCAATTGGCTATTCCAGACCAGCACGACTTGATGGTGGATGCGATTCGGACAGCTTGGCGACGATCGCCATTAGTGTTTGTTTGTGGTGGCCTGGGGCCGACCGCGGATGACGTGACCCTGGCAGCGGTCGCTGAAGCCGTGGGAACTGACCTGACGGTGGACCAGAACCACTGGCGGTGGATCCAGGAAACCTTCGTTGAGCGGCATAAGGAGATGATGCCGGAAAATATCCAGCAGGCCAAGTACCTAACTGGGGGTTCACCGTTAAAGAATGCGGTAGGCCTTGCCTTAGGGAGCTGGTATGAGCAGGATGGTCACCGGCTCGTAGTATTGCCGGGACCACCACGCGAATTTAAACCAATGGTTGTTCAAGAGGTTATGCCCCGCCTGGCCAAGATTGTGGGTCAGCACGTCCGGATTACCAGTCGGACCCTGAATTTCTTTGGTCGGCCGGAATCCCAACTGATGGATGAGATCGCGGCTGTGACTGCTGATTTGACGGGGGTGACGATCACCTCCTATGTTCAGCCGGATGCTATTCAGGTGCGGATGACCGTCCGTGACCAGCCCAGAGAAGCGGCAGTGCAACTTTTGGATGCTGCCCAGGCAAAGATTCTTGAAAAGGAGTCCCCATTCTTCTTCGGGGTGGGTGATGACTGCCGGCTTGCTAATGTGGTCGTGGACCTGCTGCGCAAACGCGGCCTACGGGTGACGGCGGCCGAGAGCCTGACCGGTGGAATGTTTCAGAGTACGATCTGTTCGGTTCCGGGAGCCTCCAATGTTTTTGATGGGGGGTTCGTGACCTACGCGGCGACGGCCAAGGAGCAGTTGTTGGGGATTGATCCCCAAGTGATTGAAAAACACGGGGTCGTTAGTGCTGAGACTGCTGCGCAGATGGCCGAGAAGAGTCGGGAGAAGTTGGGGACAGATGTCGGCCTTGGCTTTACTGGCGTGGCCGGTCCCGACAGCCTTGAGGGACAGCCAGCTGGAACCGTCTGGATCGGCCTGGCAATTGCCGGTCAACCGACCCAGACCAAGCTCTGCCACCTTGGTTCTTACCGCGGTCGGCAGGCGATTCGGCAGCGAAGTGTCCAGACGGGACTGCAGATGCTCTACCAGACCCTAACTAAATAATCGAACCACTGTTCGCCTTTTTTCTTGTTTTTTTGTGGAAAACTGTTATCATTAATTAGCGGATATTTCGATGTAAAGGAGGAATTTTGATTTGGCTGATCAGCGAAAGGCAGCACTAGATGCTGCCATCAGAAAGATCGAAAAGAATTTCGGTAAGGGTTCCATCATGCGGATGGGAGACGCTGCCGATATGAAGATCGCGACGATTTCCAGTGGCTCATTGGCGATTGATAAGGCACTGGGGGTTGGTGGTTATCCTCGCGGCCGAATCGTAGAAATCTATGGGCCAGAAAGTTCTGGTAAGACGACGGTGGCCTTGCACGCTGTTGCGGAAGTTCAGCGGCAGGGTGGTACGGCTGCCTACATTGACGCCGAAAATGCCCTGGATCCACAGTACGCCGAGGCCCTCGGGGTTGATGTTGATAACCTCCTTCTTTCACAGCCAGACACCGGTGAAGAAGGATTGGAGATTGCCGACGCCCTGATTTCCAGTGGTGCGGTTGACTTGGTCGTAGTTGACTCCGTGGCGGCCCTGGTTCCTCGTGCGGAAATCGAAGGTGAGATGGGGGATGCCCACGTTGGTCTGCAGGCGCGTTTGATGTCACAGGCCCTGCGGAAACTTTCCGGTGAGATTAACAAGACCAAGACCATTGCCATCTTTATCAATCAGATTCGTGAAAAGGTCGGGGTAATGTTTGGTAACCCCGAAACGACGACTGGTGGTCGGGCCCTGAAGTTCTACTCCACGATTCGGATGGAGATTCGGCGGGCCGAACAGATCAAGAATGGGACCGATGTTATCGGTAACCGGGCCAAGGTCAAAATTGTTAAGAATAAGGTTGCACCACCGTTTAAGCGTTGTGAGGTCGACATCATGTACGGTGAAGGAATCTCCAAGACCGGGGAACTACTGGACATGGCGGTTGAAAAAGACCTGGTCAACAAGAGTGGTGCCTGGTACTCCTATGGCAGTGAACGGATCGGTCAGGGGCGCGAAAACGCTAAGAAGTG
>CAMCCW010000090.1 GCA_945873395.1 uncultured Lactobacillus sp.
GACGCATCCCTGTCACGGATGAGATCACGAGTTCGAGTCTCGTACGGACCGTAATTACAAGTCTTGCTTCGGCAAGGCTTTTTTCTTTTTAAAATCATATTGACAGTAACTGATTGTCTTCCTGTACAATGAAATTAGCACGAACTAACAAAGTACAAAGAACGGAGTTACCGATGCCATATCAATTAGTATATCTTCCTAAGAGTGGTAACAAGAACTACTGGACAACTAATAGTAACTTTACTCATAAGTCCGCTAACCATCTTTTCTGGGATAATTCGGCACAGCTTATCGCCGACTTTCCGGTTCTTAAGGCTCAGTACCCAACCATCTTTAACAATCGCCGGGACGATCGGTTCTATGTATATGATGACGCTGACAAAATGGTCGGTAATTTAATAGAAAAGCTTGATACGTTATCTGCCGAGAATCCGCAGTCGTCCTGGCAGCTTTCAACTATTAAATATCCTCCCAAAGCACATTATGCTATCAGGGCCACTGCGGCGGGACGGCAATACTACTATAATAGTTCAAAGGGAAAATTCATTTCTCCCGGGGAAGGGGAGATTCGCTTCTGGAAACAGCAGGAGCTTGATAAGGTAACCGCCACTGCCCAAAACCTTTGCCGGAACAAGAACCTCTTACAAAAGTTGCCAGGGCTGCTTCCTGAGCAGCTGCTAGTAATTAATATTCGAACCAATCAAGTTGTATGGCCTCCTCAGCAACCCGTTTCAGTGCAGAAGGTTAAGCAGACGACCTCCACAGATAACTTATTGGAGAGAACTAAAGCGCAGCTGAATGAACATTTCACTCAGTCTGACCAGGAGGTAGTCCTTAATGATCAGGCAGAGCAACAGGAAATGCTAACCGTCGATCTTAAGCGTTATAGCGCCCCACAAGTATTTGCCGCGCTTTGCTACATAATTGAAGCCCTTGATCAACGAACAGCGGTGAATAAGCTACTAGATACCTATGACCAGGCGATCCTGCAGGACTTTCTCCATACGGTTGAGTTAGCCGATATTCAGCAACTCGATAGCACAGCGTTTGTTAAGTCATTTCAGCGGATTCGCCAAGAGCGACGTAAAATCAAGGACTTGAGTATCATCCTCAATACCATTGGTGACAACATTGACCAAGCAAGTATCTTGAAACAACTACTCAATCACCAGTCGCTCCATAATCAATATCACTATCGCAATCGAGATCTTGGCGATCAGTTGCTTAAAATGGTCAAACCGGCTGATATTAGCGGAGAATAGTTAATGCTTTTACAGCATATAATCAAATATGAAGAACAGCTAGGAGTGTTACCCACATTCCTGGCTGTTTCATATTCCGCCAGTATTGCGCTCTTTAATTAAATGTGCTATGGTATTTTCAAATCATTTTTTAATTATTTTCACATAATTATATCATAGGAGGAAATCAGCATGGCATGGGAGAATGACCTTGGGGACAAGCTGGTACACCAAAACCACCACAACATTGCGGAAACACAGTTAATTCAATACTTTAACCTAGTTGTGAAGTCTGCTCGAGGGGCAATTGTGACCGACGTAGAAGGTAAGAAGTACATTGACTTGCTGGGGAGTGACTCAGCAATGAACGTTGGTCACAATAACCCTAAGGTGGTGGCAGCATTAAAGAACCAGATTGATCATTTCATCGGTTATGACGCGGGTTACTTTACCAATCCAACGAGTATTAAGCTTGGCGCCCGCCTGGCTGAATTAGCACCTGGGGATGGCCATAACAAGGTTGCCTATGGGACTTCTGGTTCAGATGCAACAGAAGGGATGATTAAGTTTGCCCGTGCTTATACCGGACGGTCTTATATCGTTTCCTATGAGGGTGCCTACCATGGAACCACCTATGGGGCCATCACTGCCGGTGCCTGCGATGTTGATATGGTTCGTAAGATTGGACCGCTTTTGCCGAATGTCGTCCATGTTCCGTTTCCTAACCTCTATCGGCGTCATCCAGGGGAAAGTGAACATGATGTTGCCATTCGCTTCTTTAACGCCTTTAAACGGCCATTTGAGACCTATTTACCCGTTGAGGAGACCGCTTGTGTAATGATGGAACCAATTCAGGGGGATGCCGGAATCATCATCCCGCCAAAGGAATATGTTCAATTGGTTTACAACTTCTGCCATGAATACGGGATCCTGTTTGCAGTTGATGAGGTTAACCAGGGTCTCGGGCGCACAGGGAAGTTCTGGTCCTACCAGCATTTCGGCATTACCCCCGACCTGCTGGCAACCGGGAAGTCACTTGCATGTCAGCTACCGATGAGCGCTGTTTTAGGGAGTGCTGATATTCTCGACTCATTGAAGACATCATCATATGTCTTCACCAGTGGGGGAAATCCTGTCGTGGCTGCCGCCGCACTAGCCACCCTGGACGTCATTGACGAAGAGAACCTGGTTCATAAATCAGCGGTAGATGGTATTTACGCCAAGAAACAATTTGAGAAACTAGCTGATAAGTATGATTGTATCGGCGATATTCGCATGCTTGGCCTCAATGGGGGAATTGAGCTGGTTAAAGATCGGCAGAGCAAGGAGCCCGATCCGGATGCAGCTGCCAAGGTCATCTACCGGGCCTTCCAAAAGGGAGTTATCATGGTTAAGCTGCATGGTAATGTGTTACGGTTCCAGCCACCGTTGGTTATCACCCGCCAACAGCTTGATCAGGCCTTTGCGATCCTCGATGACGTCTTTAACGACCTGGAACATGATCGCATTAAGTTGCCTGCTGAATTGGCACATGAAGGTTGGTAGAAAGAATGAAGAAGGGTAGCTTAGATAGTAGATAAAACAGACAAAAAGCAGGCCTCAAGTATTTCGGCTTTTCCGAATACTTGAGGCCTGCTTCTGTTCGCGGGAGGCGTATTATAAATAGCGCCTGTTTTGCCTTTAGAAGAAACAAATATTCATTGCTAAAATTCGCTATACATTTTAGTTATGGATAATTGTTTCAAATAAGTATTTAACATTTAGCTGCTTCTTCCTTAAAGTATTAATCAAAGGAAAAAGAACAGGAGGATAAAAATGAGTGAAAAACAAAATAATGGCACAATCAGACACACTTTAAGAACGCGGCACCTTTCCATGATTGCCCTGGGCGGAACGATTGGGACCGGGTTATTCATTGCCAGTGGATCCGCCATTACAACAGCGGGCCCCGGGGGAAGCCTGATTGCCTACTTTGTAATGGGGCTAATGGTCTTCTTCTTGATGACCAGCTTAGCCGAAATGGCCACGTACAATCCACGCAGCGGGTCGTTTGCTGAGTATGCAAACCGCTATGTCGATCCGGCATTGGGATTTGCGATGGGGTGGAACTACTGGTTCTGTGGTGCTATCACCGTTGCCGTTGAATTATCAACGGTTGGGATCGTAATGAACTTCTGGTTTCCCCACGTACCGTCGTGGATATTTAGTATTTTGGCATTTATTATCATCTTTTCAATAAACTACTTCTCGGTTCGTACTTATGGCGAAACTGAATTCTGGCTCGCACTCTTGAAAGTTGCCGCGGTGGTAATCTTCGTAATCGTCGGGTTGGCACTTATCTTCGGGTTATTTAAGAATCACCCCGCAATCGGTTTTAAGAACTTCACCTACAAGCAAGCACCATTTGTTAATGGGGTTCCTGGAATCATCGGTGCCTTTGTTGTTTCCGGTTTCTCTTTTCAAGGAACCGAAATGGTAGGGATCGCGGCTGGGGAATCTGCTGACCCTAAACACAGTGTCCCAACAGCTATCCATGCTACATTCTGGCGGATCCTGCTTTTCTATGTTTTAACGATATTCGTCATTGCATGTATATTACCATATACGAACAAAAATCTTTTGAGTTCAGACGTGCAAGACATCGTTAAAAGTCCCTTTACCTTGATCTTCCAGTATGCCGGTCTGCGCTATGCCGCTGGAATCATGAACTTTGTTATTCTAATTGCCGTCTTATCTTCGGCTAATTCCTGGCTTTACGCCATTTCACGGATTGTCTATTCACAGTCAGTGGATGGTTTTTTGTGGAATGGATTCAAGCGGGTCAACCGGCGGGGTGTACCAATCGTCAGCTTCGTTGTAATGGCAGCCTTGAGTCTCGCGTTATGGGCTCTCCAATTTATTGGTCCTAACGTTTATAATTATTTGATTTCTGCAACTAGTTTAGGGGGCTTTATGGAATGGTTAGGGATTGCGATTGCGCATTATCGCTTCCGTCGTGGATTCTTAAAGCAGGGCCACACGATTGATGAATTAGATTACCATGCGGACTTATTCCCGTTTGGGCCAATCTTTGCCTTTATTTTATGTGTCGTAGTCATTGCCGGGCAAAACGTTGATGCCTTCATCAAACTCGACTGGTCGAATATTTTAATCACCTACATGAGTGTTCCACTGTTTATTGCCTTCTACCTTTACTATAAGCTGCGTCACCATACGCACTTGGTACCGCTCGATAAGATGAAGCTGAAGTAAACAAAAGCCGTTCAGGAGTTTTGAACTTCTGAGCGGCTTTTTAGTAAGCTAATAATTGGTTTTAACGGTTCCATCTAAGTTGAAGAGGGGGAGGGGCTTTAAGAATTGAATGTCGGTCCGCTTAGCCGCTGCTCCCTCTGCTAAAATTGCCATCTTACTAACAATATGGCAACCGGTCTTATCCAAAAGTTCACTTGCGGCATGAATGGAGCCACCAGTACTAATAACATCATCAACCAAGACGACTCGCTTACCACGAAGCTTTTCGGCATCATTACCGTCGAGAACCAACTCCTGTTCATGGCTAGTGGTAATTGCCTTAACGTGAGTTTCTAGGGGATGACGCATATATTCCTTCACGGACTTGCGAATAACTACTGAATGGGGATGATTACTTAATAAAGCGAGGTCATGGGCGAGGGAGATTCCCTTGCTTTCAACCGTTACAATATAGTCAAAATGGGCGGGGAGTTTAGGCAGCAGGAGTTTAGCGGCTGTATAGCTCATCGCATCATCGCCCAGTAGAACAAATGAGGCAATAGCGGTATCATTACTAATTTGGACAATAGGTAACTCGCGCTGCTGATCACCGATAGTGAGTTGATATGTCTTCATGATATGCCTCCTATAGTAGTGCAAACAAAGGTAATAGGACCTTTAGTAAGCCACCAGAAAGTAGACCGACAAATGGATCAACTAACGCTGTAACAAGCATTGTGGTGGCTGCTACCAACTGTTCCTTTCCGGCCAGAGCAGTAGCAGCATTTTCCGGAAAGGTCACAAACATTCCCAAGACGAACAGAAAACCCGCAATTGAAGAACTTGGAACGTATTTACCAACCTTCTGGAGTAGACCTAAAGCGAGGATTGCCGCCATGATCAGCATCATGAGGCAACCGGCAATTACTGGTTCTGGAGCGCTGGCAGTGGCCGAAATAATTGTTTCTACTGGTGCACCACCAAGCAAACTGGTTCCCATATCGGCCAGGGCCTGCGAGCTCGTCAGCAAGTTCAAATTGACGGGATTCGGTTTAATACCAGTCATTTGTCCCGTAATCAATCCATAGGACAGGTTGGCACCAATATTCAGACAGGCCAAACTTAAGGCCCCACGAATAATCCGGAGATTAAAAGTGGGCTTGGTGAAGATAAACTTACGAACAGTTACATTTGCCGGTAGATTAGCCCGGTAGTGTTCTCCCAAGACGGCGTAGAGACTGGAAAGAATCACAGAAAGACAGATCGTCCATACTAAATCCTTGGAAATTAGGTAAGTTATCACCGCGATGATGATTGACAGCCAACCAGTCAGGCTATGATGATGGACTTTAGACATATCGAGGGATATCTTAGCAAGCATAACCCCAACACCGGCCATCATTGCTGTGATGACCTGGTTGCCAAAGAGATGAACAATTCGCGTTAAAACACCGGTAAAACCGATGATCGCCATAATAACCGAACCACCAAAGATGATTGAAGTGAATTCACGCGTA
This sequence comes from uncultured Lactobacillus sp., assembly GCA_945873395.1. GTDB lineage: Bacteria > Bacillota > Bacilli > Lactobacillales > Lactobacillaceae > Limosilactobacillus. The sequence goes on from CAMCCW010000090.1 coordinate 5,990, forward strand.
TTTCGGCCTAAATTACCTGTTAATGCTAGTGATTCAGCTTGAAAAGAAACCGGTGCAACAGAATGAAAAATGAAGTTAATTGCGGCAACGAGTAAAAATGAAAAAGTTGTCGGAAAAACGGCAAATCCAAGACCCATGGCCATGATTCCTTGAGGTATCCCGTTTAAGACGACGCCAATAGCGGCCATCAAGTCAGCAAACCAGTGCATAGTTTTCCTCCTAAATACGAACGATATAATGTGTTAACAATTAAAATATAGCATATTATACGAATGATTATTATATCTAATAGCTTTAAAGTCAATTAATTTCTTAACAATAATTTGATTTGCATTAACATTGTTAAGAAATACAGCTGTAAGATGATTTTGCTGAAAAGGAAAATCAACATAAATTAATTTAAAAAAGGAAAACAGCCGCTGAAATTGAGCGACTGTTCCAAAATGCTTACAATTAAAATGCTTAATCAGACAGTTTATAGTCATTTATTTATGGATCAGGGGATGTGAATCTTTTTAAATCAACCTGTCATTAAAATTATAGTTTTAATGAAACTGCATAAATTGATTTGCTGATTCCCCCTAAAAATGTTAGCTAATAGATATATTCCTACGTACACCTAGAATACTGATTTACAGAGTCCTAATGTTTTCTTTGATCATATTTATTATGCTCTGTCTACTGCTTTTTCTACATAATCAGAATTCACTTTATCACAGGCACTAAAGTTGACTAA
>CAMCCW010000091.1 GCA_945873395.1 uncultured Lactobacillus sp.
TGCTGCCCGTTGCCGACGGAACCAGTGGAAGAGCAGGCCGACAACTGCACCGACCAATGCTGGCACCAGCCATGACAGCCCCATTGCAGCCAATGGCAGGTGGGCCCGCCAAGCAGCAACGGTGAGACCAAAGTGACTTTGACTAACAACGGCTGGGAATGCCACCACCATGTCGCCAAGTGCTGGTACCACCGTGAAGAGGACAACAAAGAGGTAGACAACCCCGTCGCGATGGAAGAGCGGTGAGGTGACGGACAAGAGGATCAGAACCATTGCCAATGGGTAAAGGAACATCAGCATTGGTGTTGACCAAGCGATGATCTGGTCAAGACCGAAGTTAGCAGTCAGGAAGGAAGCCAGGCAGCTAAGGGCTAACCAGGTGTGGTAGCTGACCTTTGGGAAGTGCTTGTGGAAGTCCTGGGCAAAAGCAGCGACCAGGCCAACCGCGGTGGTCAGACAGGTAACCGTCAGCAGGAAGGCCAGGACAACCTGACCAAAGGCACCGGCATAGGCATTAACTAGCTGGGTGAAGGCAACCCCACCGTCTGCGGAGACCTTAAACCGGCCGAGTGACATTGCGCCGAGGACGATCAACAGTAGGTAGATAACGGCGATGGCACTGACAGCGAGGACTCCTGACCTAGCAACAACGCGGGAGACATCGCTGGCCCGCCGTTGGCCCATGGAACGAACGGCGGTAACGACGGTGACCCCGAAGGCCAGACCGGCCAGGGCATCCATTGTGTTGTAACCTTCAAGGAAACCGTTAGACAGAGCATTGTGAGCGTAAGCGGTCGTTACAGGCGCAGTAGCTGGGTTACCGAGTGGGTTTGCGAAGGCCACCACGAAGACCAGGAACAGCAGAGCTAAGAAAACTGGGTTCAAGACTTTACCAACATTAGCCAGGATGTTGTTCTCCCGGTAGGAAAAGGCAAAGGCGGCTAGGAAAAACAGAGCCGAGAAGACGAGGAGGGCAACGGTGGTGTATTGCTTAGGTAAGAATGGTGCGACACCGACCGTGAAGGATACCGTTGCGGTCCGGGGTGTTCCGAAGAGGGGACCGATGGTGGCGTGAATGAGCACCATGAACACTAGGGCGAAGACGGGGCCCAGTGGTCGACCAATGTCATATACTCCTTCCGCCCGCGTAACGGCGACAGCTAAGACGGATAGTAGTGGAAGCAGGACCCCGGTGACTAAGAAACCGACAGCGGCAGTTCCCCAGTGAGCACCGGCCAGTTGACCCAGGTGAAGTGGGAAAATCAAGTTCCCGGCACCGAAGAACAAACCAAAGAGCAATGAAGCGACGACGAGATACTGTTTCCACGTTAGTTTTCGTGATGTGAGATCTTGCATGAAACTTTTCCTCCTAAATAGAAAATTCGAAATAATTGCTTGATCACAACAAAAAAGTCCCTTAACCAAAATTACTTTGGTTAAGGGACGCCTTAGCGTGGTACCACCCTATGTTCGTACCGTCATCGCTGACAGTACCTTCCACGTACGGCCGACTAGCGGCGATACGCTGACACGATAATGGGTGTAACCACCGGAACTTACTGGGGTTAAGAACCGGACTCGAAAGTGATTTTCACCGGGCAAGATTGACTGTCCCCTCACACCAAAACGGGACTCGCTGAAGCTTCTTGCTGAGCTACTCTTCTTTCTCATTGCGATCGAATAATTAAATTGTTGTTTACTATTCTAAGGAATTTCTAAGAAAAGTCAACATGAAATTTAAAACTTTTTAATTTTGACTAATTTCCTCGCTGGAAGCGGCGTAGGCCGGGTCACCGTTAAGGGCCCGGGCAACGGCGCGTTCTACCGCGGTGTTGGAGGTTACGTTGGCGATGGCCAGTGGCTTGTCGTAGCGCTTAGCGTGGTGGTTAGCTAACTGACTGATCCGGTGATGAATAGCGTCGATGCAGACGATGACAAAGTCAGCATCGCGGATCTCTCGCTTAATCTTACTGCTGGAAACTTTCTCTTCTGCTGAGGCATCGAGACCGTGGAAGACCCCATGGTGCTTAGCAATAACCGGCTTGAGGCCTTGAACCTTATCACGAACCCCGGTGATTACCAGAACAGTCCGTTGCTTGAGATCGTAGTCCAGTTTCTTCTCATAGTCGTGCTTCGTGTTGGAAACCTTCTTGACTGTCTTTGGCTTGGCCGGCTGCCGAGTGGTATCGTAATCTTGCTTCTCATGGATCCAACGAATACTACCGGCACTGGCATCCTTCAGACCGTTACCGTGATCAAAGTAGGCAAAGTCAATTACCATGCCGGCCTTCAGATCACGACCTGGATACTTGAACGGGTCGACGACGACGGTGTTGGCCGGAGCCTGGTCCAGGATTGAGTCGCCCTTCATGGTGCTGGCAATCTGGAGAACGTCAGAGCCAGGAACGGGCCGCAATTCAGCGTACTCGATTACGTTAATCTTGACTGGCTCGTAGTCATCGAGGTGGTCGCTGGTGACACGCCGGATGCTTGGCAGGCCGCGAACGAGCTGGTGGGGATCGAGTTCAACTATATCCCCATCTTCAACCGGGAAGTGGAGCTGGTGCAGGATGGCTTCCGAGTAGTAGCGGTGGTTGATCTCCGCCCCGCTCAGCTTCCGGTGAACCAGGTACATGTTGTCGGCTGCCAGGCGTTCCTCGGCACTGATTTCCTTAGGTGCTTCTAGTTCGGCCGGCACATGGGTCACAGTAGGGGCTTTTCTCGGGGCGGTGGTCTCCTTTGGCTGGTTGGATGGTCCCGTCAGGAGCGAATGAAGGGTGTGACGAGCCGTGGATGAGATTGGTTGCTCATTTCGTTGCCGAGCCTGGTAGCGATGCTTAACAGGCTTCTTTTCGTCGTGGTGATACTCATTTTCAGTCCCCTCATCGTAGTGGTTGAGGATATTGATGACGGTGGAGAGGCTGCGCAGGGTCTGCTGGAGGCTGCGCTGGTCATCACCGGTATTTTCAAGCAAGGTGATTAGCTCTTGCCGATAATCGTAAATTTTCATACTAGTCGATTCCTTTCAATTTATGACTATCTCAATAATAACAAGATGTCCGTTAGATGTCAGTTCAAACGGTCATCCGGACGGTGAAATAGTAAGGAAATCCTGTATAATGGGTCGTAGGATAAACTTTTGATAAGGACGAGGCGAGTAGAATGGCAAAACGCACGATAAAATTATTTTCCCATAATGACCTGGATGGTTTCGGGGCACCCCTGCTGCTGAAAGCGGTCCAGCCGGTAATGTTTGACGATACCGAGTTTGACATGACCAATTGTGGGGCTGGCCGGATCGATGATGAGTTTGCCCGCTGGATGCGGACACCCGAGGCCAGTCGGTTCACGGACGTCTACATCATGGACATGACCCCCGACAGTGAGTACACTTTCCAGCAGCTTAATGCCAACTTTGCCAACCACTGGCTGGTATTTGATCATCACGAGAGCGAGGAGGCATTGCGCAGTAAGTATGCGGCTAATAGCGTGACTGCTGCCGATGCCAGTGTCAACCCGAGTGCCACTAGCCTTGTCTGGGACTGGCTAAAGCAGCAGCCACACTTTGGTGACTTGTCGAGTCAACGGCAGGAGGAACTAGCTTACCTGGTTGAACTGATTCGGGCCTACGATACCTGGGATTGGCAAAACGATCCCGACATGAGCGCTGAGGAACGAACCGCGGCGGATAACCTTGATCAGCTCTTCTGGTTCTACCCCCTCCAGGATTCAGAGTCCTTTGTTCAGGATGTCTTGGCAGCGGGTTGGCCAAAGTACCAGCAGGAAAACCGGCTGTTGATTCATACCCTGAATGAACGGCGGACCAAGTACCTGAAGAGCCACCTCAAGGACATGATCAAGGCGACGATTGCCGGGCACCAGTTCGGGGTGGTTTACGCAGATGATTACAAGTCCGAGATTGCCCACGAACTCCTGGAACAGAACCCGGACGTAGAGGCCGTCCTGGTGGTGAGCCCAGTCAGTGTCTCCCTGCGGAGCAATGGTAAGCTGGATGTTGCCAAGTTTGCCGAGAAGTACTTCAACGGTGGTGGCCATGCCGATGCGGCGGGTGGTCGGCTGACGGTCAACCCGGTTCAGGTCGGTGAACAGGCCGTAATCGATGACCTGAACCAGACCGTCAAGAACCAGCAGGAGGAACAGCAGCACACGGAGAGTACCCTGGCTGATAACCTCGATCCGGCTGTGGCAGCCAAGATGGCAGCCCTGTTTAAGAACAAGAACTAAGCAATTAACATGAAAAGGGTCCGCTTGCGAGCACGCAGGTGGACCCTTTTAGGTTACTTAGTTTTGCTTTTAGATCTTCAGCAGGTCGCCCGGGGTGGTCAACGGGAAGTCCGCATCCTTGATAGCGTCCGGGTTAGCGGAACCGTAGAGGGCGCCGGCAAACTTGATGCCCGCGGCTTTGGCTGCCTTGAGATCGTTGATGGTGTCACCGACATAGACAGACGTTTCCGGATCGGCCCCCATCTTGTCGATTGCCGCTAGGATGGGTTCCGGATCTGGCTTGTGTTTGCTGGTGTCGTCTGAGGTGATCACAGTGTCAAAGAGTTTGGAGAAGGCAAACTGCTTTTTAAAGTGATCATATTCCGACTGAAGCTTGGATGTGGCGACGGCCAGGTTCTTACCCTGGTCAGCCAGGGACTGCAGTGTTTCGGGGATGCCCGGTAGGATCTTAGTCCGGTCTTCCCGCTGGTAGGAGAGGGCAAACCATTCCTTGACCATCGGGGCAATGTCTTCTTCCTTAACCCCGAAGATTCGCAGGGCGTCGACCCCGGTGATCCCGAACAGGCGGTGCATCGTTTCTTCCTCATCCTCAGGAGCCACGTGGTAACCGTGCTTGCGGAGGGTTTCAATCATCGCTGGCATGTACATGTCGAGGGTATCGATCAGGGTACCGTCGATATCAAAAATAAAGTTTTGCATTTTCTTCGTCATTAGGAAGCTTCCTTTCGTTCGATGAACGTTATTAGCTTAATTGTAACAAAAAAGGGAGCGTGACAGAAGTCATTTATGATTTCGTAGTCACGCCCCCGCGAGCACAAATAGATTTCAAGTGTTCGGATTTCCGAATGCTTGAAATCATTTGTGTACCGCGCCGCTGACTTTTAATCTATATAACAGATTTAAGTCACGGCTTCTTTTAGTTAGCTAGGTTTTACTTTCGTAGTTTGCTGCCGTTGGAAACGGATCAGCTTGTCGAGTTCCGTACACAGCATGATCAGGGCCGAGATGATGACCACAGCCAACCATTCGAGTGGGCTGATACCCGAGACGTGGAAGGCGGTCTGCATGAATGGTACGTAGGTCAGGATCAGCTGGAAGACGATCAAGAGGGCGATGACCCCCCAGGCCTTCCCACTGATGGTTTTGATTTGGCCTAAAGCATACTGGTCGGTCCGGATGGAGAAAAAGTAGAAGATCTTGCTGATAACGATAGTGTTAATCATCATGGTCGTAGCATTGACGACAGTAGAACCGGAGTTGATGAACCACTCGTAACCAATCAAAGAGAAGATCGCAATCAGCGCAGAGACGTACCCCATCTGGATCAGATCGTGCCGGTTCATCAGCCGTTGGGTAACTGGCCGTGGTTCCCGTTCCATGATGCCCTTTTCGGCTCTTTCGAAGACGAAAGCGAACTGGATCGTGATGGCAGCAATCAGGTTGATCCACAACAGCTGGGCCGGCATCAACGGTACTTCTTGTCCGGTCAGGATAGAGAATGCCACTACTAACCCTTCAGAGAACGAGGTTGGCAACAGGAAGAGAATACTCTTCTTGATGTTATCGTAGATCCGCCGACCTTCCTTGATGACGGCGGACATTGTAGCAAAATTGTCATCACCGAGGATCATGTCCGCAGCATCCTTAGCCACATCGGTTCCCTTGATTCCCATGGCGACCCCAATGTCGGCGCGTTTCAGGGCCGGGGCATCGTTAACCCCGTCCCCAACCATGGCGGTTACCTGCTGTTTATTCTGGAGGGCTTCGATGATCTCTAGCTTGTTCTGTGGGGTAGTCCGGGCAAAGACCTGGGTGTTCATGGCCACGTCGCCACGGTCTTTTTCGTTCAGGGTATCCCATTCTGCACCAGTGATGGCGTGGATCGGTCCGTTCGTCAGGCCGAGCTGCTTACCGATAGCCCGGGCCGTCTGCGGGTCGTCCCCCGTGATCATCTTGACGGAAACGCCCGCCTGGTTCATCTGCTTGAGGGCCACGATGACTTCCTCACGCGGGGCATCCTGCAGAGCCGCCAGCCCGAGAAGGTGGATTCCCTGGTAGAGGTGGTCGTGTTCAACCTCCATCAGGTTTTCATCCTTCACCGGTTGGTAACCAACGGCGATTACCCGCTTACCCTGCTTCGACCACTGGTCAACCCGCTGTTCCCACTTCTTAAGGTCGAAGTGCGGGTCTTCCTTGGCAGCCATTTCAAAGAGCTTATCCGGTGACCCTTTAATAAAGATCACCTGCTGGTTAGTTTGTGAATCCGCCGTCAGCTCCGCAATGTAGCGGTAGTCGGAATCGAATGGCAAGAGGTCCAAGGCCTTGTATGGGGACTTGAAGTCGGCACCAAAGGCCTTGTGGTAGAGGGTCAGGAAGGCCCCGTCAGTTGGTTCACCGTTGATGTGCCACTTGCCATCTTCATGACTCAGTACGGTATCGTTGGCCTGGTAACCAGCTTCTAC
>CAMCCW010000092.1 GCA_945873395.1 uncultured Lactobacillus sp.
AGGGGACTGTTTCCATTGTTGTTCCTGAAGAAGATATGCCATACATGCCAGATGGGACCCCAATCGACATCATGCTGAGTCCAATGGGTGTGCCAAGTCGTATGAACATTGGTCAGCTGCTTGAATTGCACCTGGGGATGGCTGCTAAGCGGCTTGGTATCCACATGGCAACACCAGTATTTGATGGTGCCTCTGACAAGGACGTTTGGGATGCGGTTCGTGAATCCGGGTTCCCTGAAGACGGTAAGACGATCCTTTATGACGGTCGGACCGGTGAACCATTTGAAAACCGGATTGCCGTTGGTTCCATGCACTACCTGAAGCTGGCTCACATGGTTGATGATAAGATCCACGCTCGTTCAACTGGTCCTTACTCACTGGTTACCCAACAGCCACTGGGTGGTAAAGCTCAATTCGGTGGTCAGCGGTTCGGTGAAATGGAGGTTTGGGCCCTCGAAGCTTACGGTGCGGCCTACACCCTGCAAGAAATCTTGACCTACAAGTCAGATGATACCGTTGGTCGTGTTCGGACTTACGATGCCATCATCAATGGTCAACCAATTCCAAAGCCAGGTGTCCCTGAATCATTCCGGGTTCTGGTTAAGGAACTCCAAGCACTGGGCCTTGATATGAAGGTTCTTGATGGTAACCACCAGGAAGTTCAATTAAAGAACATGGATGAAGATGACTCCGAAGTTGTCAGTGTTGATGCCCTGGCTAAGTACGCTGAGCAACACAATGCCGACAATGATAAGAAGAAAGAATCGGCTTCGAAGACCCCATCTGCATCAACGACTGAAGATAAAACTAAGCAAGATTAATCGCTCTTCAACTGAGATTTACTGAAATAAGGAGGAACATCCTTTGATTGATGTCAATAAATTTGAAAGCATGCAGATCGGTCTGGCATCTCCAGACAAGATCCGTAGCTGGTCTTACGGTGAAGTAAAGAAGCCCGAGACCATCAACTACCGGACCTTGAAGCCGGAGAAGCAGGGTCTGTTTGACGAACGAATCTTTGGCCCAACTAAGGACTACGAATGTGCTTGTGGTAAGTACAAGCGGATTCGTTACAAGGGTCGGATTTGTGACCGTTGTGGAGTCGAAGTTACTAGTTCCAAGGTTCGTCGTGAACGGATGGGCCACATCGAACTAGCTGCTCCAGTTTCCCACATCTGGTACTTTAAGGGTATCCCAAGCCGGATGGGTCTTGTCCTGGACATGAGCCCACGTTCCCTGGAAGAAGTTATCTACTTTGCTTCCTACGTGGTTCTTGATCCTGGTGACACTCCACTGGAAAAGAAGCAATTGCTCTCCGAAGCTGAATACCGTGACAAGAAGGCCGAATTTGGTAACCGGTTCACTGCTGAAATGGGGGCAGCTGCTATTAAGAAGCTGCTTGCCGACGTGGACCTGCAAAAGGAAGCCGACGAACTGAAGGAAGAATTGAAGGAAGCTACTGGCCAAAAGCGGACCCGGGCTATCCGGCGTCTGGACATCCTGGAAGCCTTCATCAAGTCTGGTAACAAGCCAGAATGGATGGTTATGGATGTTATCCCAGTTATGCCACCTGACCTTCGTCCAATGGTTCAACTTGAAGGTGGCCGGTTCGCTACCTCTGACTTGAACGACCTTTACCGGCGGGTTATCAACCGTAACAACCGTCTGAAGCGTCTGCTTAAGCTGCAAGCTCCAGGAATCATCGTTCAAAACGAAAAGCGGATGCTGCAGGAAGCCGTTGACGCCCTGATCGATAATGGTCGGCGGGGACGTCCAGTTGCCGGCCCAGGTAACCGTCCGTTGAAGTCCCTGTCTCACCTGCTGAAGGGTAAGCAAGGTCGGTTCCGTCAGAACCTGCTTGGTAAGCGTGTCGACTACTCTGGTCGTTCCGTTATCGATGTTGGTCCATCCCTGAAGATGAACCAAATGGGTCTGCCAGTTCCAATGGCTCTGGAATTGTTCAAGCCATTCATCATGCACGAACTGGTTAAGCGGGGCCTCTCCGCTAACGTTAAGGCGGCCAAGCGGAAGATCGACCGTCGTGATGATGATGTCTTTGATGTATTGGAAGACGTTATCAAGGAACACCCAGTATTGCTGAACCGGGCACCTACTCTGCACCGGCTTGGTATCCAGGCCTTTGAACCAATCCTGGTTTCTGGGAAGTCCATGCGGTTGCACCCACTGGTATGTACCGCCTACAACGCCGACTTCGATGGTGACCAGATGGCCATCCACGTGCCATTGTCTGACGAAGCGCAGGCCGAAGCACGTCTGCTGATGCTGGCTGCTCACCACATTTTGAGTCCTCGTGACGGTGAACCAATTGTGTCACCATCACAGGATATGGTTATCGGTAACTACTACATGACCACTGAAGATAAGGGGCGTGAAGGTGAAGGAATGATCTTTAAGGATACCGACGAAGCTGAAATGGCCTACAAGAACGGTTACGTTTCCCTGCAGACCCGGGTTGGTGTTCAAGTATCCTCATTCCCTGACAAGCCATTTACTGACGAGCAGCGGAACCGGATCATGGTAACTTCTGTTGGTAAGCTCCTCTTCAACCGGATCATGCCAAAGGACTTTGCCTACATCAACGAACCAACTGATGCCAATATCCATGAAGGAGTTGACGAGAAGTTCTTCCTCAAGCCAGGTGAAGATATCCATGATTACCTGGAAAGTGCACCACTGGTTCCACCGTTCAAGAAGGGCTTCCTGTCTGACCTGATTGCCGAAGTTTACAAGCAATACAAGGTTACGAAGACTTCCCAATTCCTTGACCGGATCAAGGACCTTGGTTACTACGAATCAACGATTTCTGGTCTGACTACTGCCATGTCCGATATTCATGACCTGCCTGAAAAGCCAGAGATCATCAAGAATGCTCGTAAGCAAGTTGCTCTGATTACCAAGCAATTCCGTCGTGGTCTGATTACGGATGACGAGCGGTACGAACGGGTTATCGCTGCTTGGAACGATGCCAAGGATGAAGTTCAAAACAAGCTGATTGAGCACATGGATATCCACAACCCAATCAACATGATGTCTGACTCCGGTGCACGTGGTAACATTTCTAACTTTACTCAGCTGGCCGGGATGCGTGGTCTGATGGCCTCACCAAACGGTAAGATCATGGAACTGCCTGTTCTGTCTAACTTCTATGAAGGGCTGTCTGTTCTGGAAATGTTCCTGTCCTCACACGGTGCTCGTAAGGGTATGACTGATACTGCCTTGAAGACTGCCAACTCAGGTTACCTGACCCGGCGGTTGGTTGATGTTGCCCAGGACGTTGTTGTTCGTGAAAAGGATTGTGGTACTGATCGTGGTCTTGAAGTTACTGCCATCACTAATGGTAACGAAATGATCGAACCACTGTACGACCGGATCATGGGTCGTTACACGATGAAGTCTGTCTTTGATCCAAAGACTGGCGAGAAGATCGTTGGTAAGAATGTCCTGATCGACGAAGAAATGGCCCAAAAGATTGTTGACGCCGGTGTTAAGAAGGTTACGATTCGTTCCGCCTTCACTTGCAACACTGAACACGGTGTCTGCGAACGTTGCTACGGTCGGAACGCTGCTACCGGTGACCGTGTTGAAGCCGGTGAAGCTGTTGGTACGGTTGCCGCTCAGTCAATCGGTGAACCAGGTACTCAGCTGACGCTGCGGAACTTCCACACTGGTGGTGTGGCTGGTAACGACGATATCACCCAAGGGCTTCCTCGTGTGCAAGAAATTGTTGAAGCGCGGAACCCTAAAGGTCGGGCAACGATCAGCGAAGTTACTGGTGAGGTTGTTTCGATCGAAGAAAATCCAGCTGAACGGACAAAGGACGTTACTGTTAAGGGTGAAACTGATACCCGGACTTACACCCTGCCAATTACGGCACGGATGCGGGTCGCTGAAGGTGACTTCATTCACCGTGGTACGGCCCTCAACGAAGGTTCAATTGATCCTAAGGAATTGATTCGGGTTCGGGACGTTCTGTCCACCGAAACTTACCTGTTGGCTCAAGTTCAGGGTGTTTACCGGATGCAGGGTATCGACTTGCTCGATAAACACGTTGAAATCATGATTCGTCAGATGATGCGGAAGGTTCGGGTCATGGATCCAGGTGACACCGACCTCCTGCCAGGTCAACTGATGGATATTGGTCAATTCCGTGAAGCTAACAAGCCAACGCTGTACGCTGGTGGTATTCCAGCAACTGCACGGCCAGTTATCCTCGGAATTACCAAGGCGGCCCTCGAAACCAACAGTTTCCTGTCCGCTGCTTCCTTCCAAGAAACGACTCGGGTACTTACCGACGCTGCTATTCGTGGTAAGAACGACCCACTGGTTGGTTTGAAGGAAAATGTTATCATTGGTAAGATCATTCCAGCTGGTACTGGGATGCCGACCTACCGGAACATTAAGCCAAAGGAAGTTAGTGTTGCTGCTTACTCCATCAAGGACCTTGAGGCCAAGATGAAAGAGGAAGACAAGCAAAATTAAGCTTGTGGATAAGTAAAAAAAGAGGCTGGTAAGGAATTACCGGCCTCTTTTTTGGTTGCAAACGAGGTGTTTACTTGACACAAAAATATCAAATTGAAATTCCGGAGGAGGCCCTGGATCAGACTGACTTTCAGCCGGGGGACCGTTTGGCGTTAAGTGTTAATCATAATCAGATTGACGTGCGGCCGTCTCGGGTGATCGACCAACTGCCGCAGATTGCCTTCTGGTGGTATGCGCTTCCAGCCGCAGTTGCCACCCTGATCTTTTATGCTTTCTTTCGGGAACGAAATACGGTCCGGCCGATCCCACTGACAGGGAGTGACTATTCCCTGGCTAATGGGGCAATGATCCTGGGGGTAATTTCGGGATTAATTCTTTTTATTACTACCTTCATTGTGGAAAAGGTGCGCAAAACGGGACCGACGAAGGACTTTTATTGGCGAAGCCTGCCACCATTGGCGATTGCCTGTGGATTAATCATGATCTTTTCTTTCTCAGCGATCTTTTGGTTGCTTGGCCAGATGTTTACTGATGCTAGCTTTGACCTTTATACAACCACGGTCTTCGCCTTTGTGATTATTGCGGCGGTTAACTACTTGATGATTAACCTAGCGATGACCCTGACGTCGGGGGTGGTTACCAACCTGCTCACGATCATGATCATTGGGGGAATGCTCTTCTCAATGTTGACTAACTCATCTCGAGACTGGTGGAAGCATAACTTCAGCTTCTTGGGAACTGCCGAGAACTCTGCCAGTCTCCAGTTCAACGTCACCCTAATCTTCTCGGGACTGCTGATGATAACGCTGGTGGATTATCTTTTCGTTAACCTCCAAAAGCGATACCGTGGACGCCGGGTCCTGGTCCTGCGATTGCTTTTATACATGTTATCGGCCTGCATCGCCTCCATTGGCCTTTTTCCTAATGATCCGCAGTTTCATGTCCTGCATGATCGGGTTTCAATGTGGCTGGTTTATATCATGCTGATCCTGATTGTATTGATTCGCTGGATTCTGCCAGAGGTTACTCGTCAGTTTTTGATTCTTTCTTATGTTATGGGAGCACTGATGGGGTTGGAATACATTGTCTTTAAGCTCACTGACTATCTTTCCTTGACGGCCTTTGAGTTGCTGGAGTTCGGCTTGGCCTTCTCCTGGTTGCTCCTGTTGCTTCAAAATATCGAGAACTTGGCCCGTTTTGGACACAATCTCTTCTTGGTGAAGATTACACCAACCAAGGATGGGAATAAGTAATGAAAAAGTCACGGTTGATCGCCGTGGCTTTTTTGTTATGCACAGATGAAGACTAGGACGATGATGGTGGATAGGCATAGAGCTGGAAGAAAGGGAAGTTGTGATTGGCGGTGATAAATGAAGAAGGGAAGGGTGACCAGACAGGCCCCGAGGATGACGGAGACGGTGTATTCAATCCCGAAGGTGAAGAGAAGGATGGCAATGAACATGACGTCCCCGCCGCCCAGCCAGTGGAGGGACACGGCCATAACAGTAAGGAGGACAGTCACAATTACTATAGCAAGCCAGGTCAGGGTAGTAGGTGGTGACCAGTTGGGGATAAGCAATGGAAGAGGGAGAAGACCGATTAGGCTGAGCGGGTACAGGCACTGGTAGTAGTAATCACAGCTACAGATGAAGAGGAGGAACTGAATGATAATGATTACCAGGAAACTGTGGAAAAGTGATGGGGTGGCAAGCAGATAGGCAAAGATTCCACAGGATAATTCACAGACGGTGTCATAGGCGGGAATCCGTTGGTGGCAGAAATGGCAGTGACCACCTTGGATAATAAAACCGCTGATGGGAACTAGCTGCCACCAGCAAAGAGGATGATGGCAGCTTGGACAATAGGAACGTGGCGGGGACCAGGGAGAGTTGCCCTTTCCTAGACGATAAGCACACAGGTTGGTGAATGAGGCGAAACACATGGTAAGAATAACGGTAAATAACTTGGCAAACATGGCAAAAACCTCCTATAATAAACAGACGAGATTTATGCCGGCTGACGTCAAAATAAATCCAGCGATCGCGTTGACA